>JAUNTQ010000029.1:0-24983 GCA_030538605.1 Pseudomonadota bacterium | reverse complement strand
AATTGCTACGTACGCAGCCTATCTGCCCCGACCGGGTACCGCAGGAGGGTTTGCCCCTACACGGTGTCACCAACGTGCCTGCACAGGGCGCTCAGGGGCTGCGAAATTTCAAAAAATATAGCTGCTTGCGCTGAACAGACAAAGGATTCAATATTTTTCTCTTGAAATCCTTATCTGGCCTGCGCAAGCAGCTATCTATTTTTCATGAATAGCTTGAGGCGCGCGCAGCGCGACTCAAGGCGGGGTCAAACGGTCGGCAGCTTGTAGTCTTTCAACTGCTCGCGCAGCTTGACTTTCAGCATCTTGCCGGTGGCGCCGATGGGGATGCTGTCGACGAACACCACGTCGTCCGGCACCTGCCACTTGGCCACCTTGCCTTCGAAGAAGGCCAGCAGCTCTTCGCGCGTGACTTCCGCGCCGGGCTTGAGGGCCACGGCCACGATGGGGCGTTCGTCCCACTTGGGGTGCGGCATGCCGATGCAGGCGGCCATGGCCACCGCCGGGTGCGCCATGGCGGTGTTCTCGATGTCGATGGAGCTGATCCACTCGCCGCCGGACTTGATCACGTCCTTGCTGCGGTCGGTGATCTGCATGAAGCCGTCGGCGTCGATGGTGGCCACGTCGCCCGTGGGAAACCAGCCATCCACCAGCGGATCCTGGTCGAGCTTGAAGTATTTCTCGATGATCCACGGCCCGCGCACGTACAGGTCACCATAGGTCTTGCCGTCCCAGGGCAGCTCGGTGTCGTTGGCGCCCACGATCTTCATGTCCACGCCGCAGATGGCGCGGCCCTGTTTCATGCGGATCTTCATTTTTTCGGCCTCGGGCAGGTCGCGGTGCTTTTCCTTCAGCGTGCACAGCGTGCCCAGCGGGCTCATCTCGGTCATGCCCCAGGCGTGCAGCACGTCCACGCCATACAGCTCGCGAAAGGCGTCGATCATGGCCGGCGGGCAGGCCGAGCCGCCGATCACGGTGCGCTTGAGCGTGCTGAACTTCAGCTGGTGCTGGCCCATGTGGGTCAGCAGCATCTGCCACACGGTGGGCACGCCGGCGGCAAAGCTCACTTTCTCGGCCTCGATCAGCTCGTAGACCGACTTGCCATCCAGCGCGGGGCCGGGGAACACCAGCTTGCAGCCGATCATGGCGGCCGAATACGGAATGCCCCAGGCGTTGACGTGGAACATGGGCACCACGGGCAGCACGGCGTCGGCCGCGCGCACGTCCATCACGTCGGGCAGCGCGGCGGCGTAGGCGTGCAGCACGGTGGAGCGGTGGCTGTACAGCGCGCCCTTGGGGTTGCCCGTGGTGCCGCTGGTGTAGCACAGGCTGGAGGCGGTGTTCTCGTCGAACACGGGCCAGCGGTAGTCGCCCGGCTGCTTGCCGATCCAGTCCTCGTAGCTCATCAAGTGGGGGATGCCCGTGCCCTCAGGCAGCTTGTCGGCATCGCACAGCGCGATCCAGTGCCTGACGGTGGGGCACTTGGCATGAATGCCCTGCACGATGGGCAGAAAGCTCATGTCGAAGCACAGTACCTGGTCTTCGGCGTGGTTCACGATCCAGGCGATCTGCTCGGGCAGCAGGCGCGGGTTGATGGTGTGCAGCACGCGCTGGGAGCCGCTCACGCCGAAGTACAGCTCCAGGTGGCGGTAGCCGTTCCAGGCCAGCGTGCCCACGCGGTCGCCGGCCGCAAGACCCAGCGCGTTCAGCCCGTTGGCCACCTGCTTGGCGCGGCGCTGCACGTCGGCCCAGGTGTAGCGGTGGATATCGCCTTCCACGCGGCGCGAGACCACCTGGCCATCGCCGTGGTGGCGGGCGGCAAAGTCGATCAGGTTGGAAATCAGCAGGGGGTGGTTCTGCATCAGGCCCAGCATGTGTGTGCTCCTCTTGGTATGTGCGGGGGGTGAAAAAAAAGCCTGCCGTCATCGTAATGCAGGCATATCCACGACACGGTGTGCAGATGACCAGCCAGCGACAATGCCCCGCATGCAAGACACCCCCACCGCCCTGCCCCCCACCGGCTTTGACCTGGGCCTGCGCTGGCGCCACGGCTTTGCCGGTCTGGGCGCGGACTTCCACACCGCCCTGCCGCCGCAGCCGCTGCCCCAGCCCTACTGGATGGCCCGCAGCGCAGCGATGGCGCGCGAGCTGGGCCTGGGCGACGACTGGTGGCAGGCGCGCGAGGCGCTCGAAGCCTTCAGCGGCAGCCGCGCGCTGGCAGGCAGCGCGCCGCTGGCCAGCGTCTACAGCGGCCACCAGTTCGGCGTGTGGGCCGGGCAGCTGGGCGACGGGCGCGCGCTGCTGCTGGGCGAGGTGCAGGCCGCCAACGGCCAGTGGCTGGAGCTGCAACTCAAGGGCAGCGGCCTGACGCCCTATTCGCGCATGGGCGATGGCCGCGCCGTGCTGCGCTCGTCCATCCGCGAGTTTCTGTGCAGCGAAGCCATGCACGCGCTGGGCGTGCCCACCACGCGCGCGCTGTGCATCACCGGCTCCGACGCGCCCGTGCGCCGCGAAACGGTGGAAACCGCCGCCGTCGTCACCCGCGTCGCGCCCAGCTTCATCCGCTTCGGGCATTTCGAGCACTTCAGCGCCAGCGGGCAGCACGCGCAGCTCAAGGCGCTGGCCGACTTCGTCATCGACCACCACTACCCCCACTGCCGCACCGCCCCCCAGCCCTACGCCGCGCTGCTGGCCGAAGTCACGCGCCGCACCGCCGCCCTCATCGCCCAATGGCAGGCGGTGGGCTTCATGCACGGCGTGATGAACACCGACAACATGAGCGTGCTGGGCCTGACCATCGACTACGGCCCCTTCCAGTTCATGGACGGCTTCAACCCCGCCCACATCTGCAACCACTCCGACCACGCGGGCCGCTACGCCTACGCGCGCCAGCCGCAGGTGGCGCAATGGAACCTCTTCGCCCTGGGCCAGGCCCTGCTGCCGCTGATCGGCGAGCCCGACGACGCGCTGGCCGTGCTGGAGCCGTACAAGACGATCTTCCCCGCCGAGCTGGACGCACGCATGGCCGCCAAGCTGGGCCTGGCCCCCGGCAACGAAGCCGCGCGCGCCCAGGTGCATGCGCACGTGCAACGCTGGCTGGATCTGCTGGCGCGCGAGCGCACCGACTGGCCCCTCTTCTGGCGTCACCTGTCGCTGCACGTGGCGGGCGCGGCGGCAGGCACCGTGCTCGACCTCTTTCACGACCGCGTCGCCGCCGAGCGGCTTTTGCTTCAATACAAGGAGCTGCCTGCGCAGGCAGGACAAGCGCCAGATGCCGATCTGATGCTGCAAACCAACCCCACCTTCGTGCTGCGCAACTACCTGGCCGAGCAAGCCATCGCGCAGGCGAAACAAAAAGACTTCGGCATGCTCCAAGACCTGCTCGCCGTGCTTGAAAAGCCCTTCGACGAGCACCCCGCCCACGCCCATCCACCGCACAATTGGGCCGGCTTTCCGCCCGACTGGGCACAAGACATCCACATCAGCTGCTCCTCATGACCCACCCCATGCCCAAAACCGATGCCGCCAAAACCGATGCCGAATGGCGCGCCCTGCTGCAAGCCAAAGGTGCCGAAGCCCCCGCCTTCGAAGTCACCCGCCACGCCGCCACCGAACGCCCCTTCACCGGCAAATACGAACAGCACTGGGCCGACGGCAGCTACCACTGCGTGTGCTGCGGTGCCAAGCTGTTCGATTCAGACACCAAGTTCGACGCCGGCTGCGGCTGGCCCAGCTTCTCGCTGGCCATCCTCGGCGCCATCGAAGAGCGCCGCGACGTGAGCCACGGCATGGTGCGCATCGAAACCGTCTGCGCCCAATGCCACGCCCACCTGGGCCACGTCTTCCCCGACGGCCCCCAGCCCACCGGCCTGCGCTATTGCATGAACTCGGCCTCGCTCGACTTCACGCCCGGGGGCGAGTGAACCCGCAGGGCGGGCATTCATGCCCGCGCAGCGCTCGGCTCTTCTATTGGCGCTGTTGCAGGCATGAATGCCCGCCCTGCAAGACAGCGCCCAAGCCCGATAATCCGCCCCCATGAAACTGCTGCTCGACTTTCTGCCCATCGTGCTGTTCTTCGGCGCCTACAAGCTGTATGGCATCTACGCGGGCACCGCCGTGCTGATGGCCGCCACCTGCGTGCAGATGGCCGTCATCTACGTCATCGACAAGAAGCTCACCACCTTGCACAAGGCCACGCTGGCGCTGATCCTGGTCTTTGGCGCGCTCACGCTGGTGCTGCAGGACGAGCGCTTCATCAAGTGGAAGCCCACCGTGCTCTACGCCGCCATGGCCATCGCGCTGGCCGTGGCGCTGTGGGCGTTTCGGAAAAACTTTCTCAAGCTCGCGCTGGGCAGCCAGCTGACGCTGCCCGATGGCGTGTGGAACCGCCTGACCGCCGCCTGGGTGGTTTACTGCCTGTTCATGGCCGTGCTCAACGGCTACGTGGCAGCCTATTTTTCGACCGACGCCTGGGCCGCCTTCAAGCTCTGGGGCTACGTGTTTCCGGTGGCCTTCATCATCGGCCAGGGCCTGTACGTGGCGCGCCACCTGAGCGACGAGCCCGCGCCAGGCACCCCGCCCAAAGGCACTTCATGACCGAGCCCGACCAAACCCCTGCCCTTGCCGACCGCATGGCCCAGCGCCTGCGCGAGCGCCTGCAACCCACGGCGCTGGACGTGATCGACGAAAGCCACGAGCACGCTGGCCACGCGGGCGCCAACGGCACCGGCTTTGGCACGCACTTTCGCGTGCGCATCATCGCGCCGCAGTTCGCCGGCCAGTCGCGCGTGGCCAGCCACCGGCTGGTGTACGAGGCGCTGCAAGACTTCATCGACGAAGAAGGCGTGCACGCCATCGCCATCGAAGCGCGCGACAAACTGTGACCTTGATGTCGCTTTGCCCATCGTCCCCCGCGCCATAATCGCTCTCTTTTTCTTTCTCTGCCCACCGGGCGTCTTTCTCTCCTCTTCGAGGTTTTCACTCCATGAACAAGCCCCTTCTGGCCGCTGCGGCGGCCGTCTTGCTGTCTGGCTCGCTGGCCTTGCCCGCGCTTGCGCAGAACGTGGCCGTCGTCAACGGCAAACCCGTGCCCAAGGCCCGCCTGGACGCGCTGCAGGCACAAGTCAAGGCCCAGGCCGAACGCACCGGCCGCCCCGTGCCGGCCGAGGTCGAGCAGCAGCTGCGCGACGAAGTCATCGCGCGTGAAGTCTTCATGCAGGAAGCCGAGCGCCGCGGCCTGCAAGCCTCCGCCGACTACCGCGACAAGATGGAGCTGGCCCGCCAAAGCGTGCTGATCGGCGAGCTGTTTGCCGACTACCAGAAGAAAAATCCCGTCACCGACGCAGAGGCCAAGGCCGAATACGACCGCGTGATCGGCGAGCAAGCGCCCCCTGCCGGTGCCAAGGAATACAAGGCGCGCCACATCCTGGTGGAGACCGAGGACGAGGCCAAGGCCATCATTGCCCAGCTGAAAAAAGGCGGCAAGTTCGACGAAATCGCCAAGAAGCAGTCGAAAGACCCCGGCTCCGGCGCGCAAGGCGGCGACCTGGGCTGGGCCAACCCCAGCGGCTACGTGCCCGAGTTCGCCGACGCGCTGGGCAAGCTGAACAAGGGCCAGCTCACCGACGCGCCCGTCAAGAGCCAGTTCGGCTACCACATCATCCGCGTGGACGACGTGCGCGACGCCAAGCCGCCCGAGCTGCCCAGCTTCGAGCAGGTCAAGCCGCAAATCACACAGCAGCTCCAGCAGCAAAAACTGGTGAAGTTCCAGGAAGAACTGCGCGCCAAGGCCAAGGTCGAGTAAGCGCGCATTCACGATCGCGCCACGGGCGCCCCTGGCCTTGTACAGGGGCGCTTTTTTCATGCGCGACAGCCACTCGGGCAAGCCCACACACCCCACTGCCATGATCGGCCCCATTCGCCGCACCCTCACGCTGATCGTGCTCTCCGTGCGCGACATGCTGGCCTCTGCCGGCCCCGTGGCGGTGCTGGCTGCGGCGGTGCTGGTCGGCGCCTATTGGTGGCTCGATCCGCAGCCGCCCCGCAGCCTGAGCCTGGCCACCGGCGCCGCCGGCAGCGCCTACACCGAGTTCGGCCAGCGCTACGCCAGCGCGCTCGGCCGCAACCGTATCGCCGTGCCCCTGCGCGCCTCCGAAGGCTCGCTCGCCAACCTGCAAGCCCTGCGTGCAGGCCAGGCCGACGCCGCCTTCGTGCGCGGTGGCAGCGCCGACCCCGTCGCCGATGGCCAAGCCGGCATCACATCGCTGGGCGCGCTGTTCTACGAGCCGCTGTGGATCTTCTACCGCACCGACGCGGCCTCGTTCGCCACCGCACCGCCATCCACCCTCACCCAGCTCAAGGGCCTGCGCGTCAACGTCGATCTGCCCGGCAGCGGCGTGCCCGAGATCATGCAGCGCCTGCTGGCCGCCAACGGCATGGCGCCCGCTGCCCTGGTGCTGAGCGAGCTGGCACCCGACGCCGCCACCGAGGCCCTGCAGGCCGGCCTGCTGGACGCCGTGGTGCTCGTCACCGCACCTGAATCGCCACTGGTGCAGCGCCTGCTGCGCGCACCCGGCATCGCGCTGATGGACCTGGCCCAGGCCGACGCCTATGCGCGCCTGTTCCCGTTTCTGCAAAGCATCACCCTGCCGCGTGGCGTGGTCGATCTGGCAGCCGATCTGCCCCCGCACGACGTGGGCCTGCTGGCCGCCACCACCTCGCTGCTCACGCGCGAACAGACCCACCCCGCGCTGCGCCAGCTGCTGGCGCAGGCCGCGCAGGACATCCACAGCGGCGCAGGCTGGTTCAACCGCGCGCGCGACTTTCCCAACACCCGCACCAGCGAGCTGCCCGTCAGCCCCGAGGGTGACCGCGCCATCAACGGCTCGCCCCCCTTCTGGCAGCGCTATCTGCCGTTCTGGGCCAGCAACCTGCTCGACCGCATGTGGCTGGTCATTGGCGGTTTGATCGTGCTGCTCCTCCCCTTGAGCCGCGTGGTGCCGCCGCTGTACACCTACCGCGTGCGTCAGCGCATTTTTCGCTGGTATGCGCGCCTGCGCAGCATCGAAGCCAAGGTGGACGAAGGCCAGGGCCAGCGCGATGAGCTGCTCAACGAACTGGATGAGCTGGACCGCGTGGCCAACGGCATCACCGTGCCCCTGGCCCACGCCGAAGAGCTGTTCGCGCTGCGCAACAACATCGAGAAAGTGCGCAGGCGGCTGCTGGCGCGGCGGCCTGAATCCTCGTAGGGTGGGTGCTAGCACCCACCGTGCACCCCCACCGCCTCGGCAGTTGACCAGGGTAGTGCGTGGGTGCAAGCACCCACCCTACCGGCTGGCCAGCGACGTGCCCTAACTGCTTTTTCAATACCGCCCAAACACCGCCTGCAACGCCCCCGCATCGTCGCTCTGCGTGAGCGCCAGTGCCGCCAGCAGGCGCGCGCGGGGCGGGTTCTGGTCGTCGGCGGCGACGGTGCCGGCGGCATCGTCGTCGAAGCTGGCATTGCGCACCACGGGGCCGGCGCCCACGCGCGAGCAGCGCACCACGTGCACGCCGCGCGCGCGCAGCTCGGGCCACACATCCTTCAGATACGCGGGCACGGTGCCGCCGCCAAAGCCCGCATGCACGATGGCGCGCGCGCCAGCAGCCGCCCAGGCGTCGTACACCTCGCGCCGCATGTGGCCGTGGCTGGCCACCAGGCCCACCAGCGGCAGGGTGTCGATGCGGGCAATGTCGAAGGCGCTGGCGGTGGTGTGCGGGCGCACCACGGCGCGGTACCAGCGCGGCGCGCCGTCGGCCACCAGGCCCAGCGCGCCATGGGGCGAGGCAAAGGCGTCCAGCCGCGCGCTGTGCGTCTTGGCCACGTCGCGCGCGCTGTGGATCTCCTCGTTCATCACCACCAGCACGCCGCGCCCCGCCGACGAGGGGTGCGCGGCCACGGCCACGGCGTGCAGCAGGTTGGCCGGGCCGTCGGCCGCCAGCGCGGTGGCGGGGCGCATGGCGCCCGTCAGCACGATGGGCTTGGCAGATGGCACGACGAGGTGCAGGAAATAGGCGCTTTCTTCCATCGTGTCCGTGCCGTGCGTGACCACCACGCCGTCCACGTCATCACGCGCGCACAACGCGGCCACGCGGCGCGCCAGCGCGAGCAGATGCGTGTCGGTGAAGTCGGCCGAGTCGATCTGCAGCAGCTGCTCGGCGCGCACCTCGGCCAGCGCAGCCAGCCCCGGCACGGCAGCTGCCAGCTCTGCCGTGCCGAGCACCGCAGAGCGATAGGCCGCTGCACCCGGGCCGTCGCCGCAGCCCTGCCCCGCGATGGTGCCGCCCGTGCCCACCAGGGCGATGCGCGCGGGCTGCGCCCAGGCCGTGTGTGGCGTCGTGTTCGTCATGCGGCGCATTCTGGCGCACGGCAGCGCCGCCGCATGACAGCACCAGTCGTTACACTGCGGCGCATCGTCTTGTTCATCTTTGCGCCACACCATGACCGCACTTCAATCCTTCAGCCTTGTCGCCTGCCTGCTGGCCGCCAGCGTGGCGCATGCTTCCACGGTTCAGCCGCAACCGGGCTATCTGGTCGTCGACAGCGATGCCGTGCTGCCCAATTCGCCCTGGAAAGAGCGCGGCATGCCCGATGCAGGCACCTTCAACCCGGCCGCCGGCGTACAAGAAGCACCCACCGCCGCCGAAGCACCGGCCGTGGTGGCCCCTGCCGCCATGACCTATTACCCGCCCGCCATCCTCATCCAGGACCGCCCGCGCAAGCCCTACGCGCTGGTGGCCGCGCCCACCCTGCCCTGCGCGCCAGCCTATTGCCCGCGCCGCGTGGCACGCGCCGACCGCAACTGAAAGCCCCGCTGCCCGCCGACATGGCCGCCATGCAAGGCGGCCTGACTGGCGGGCTTGATGTGCGGGAAAGCATAAAAAATGAGCTGCTTGCGTATGTTATAAAAGGATTTCAGATATAAAAGCATCTGAATATGACTTATAACCTCCGCAAGCAGCTATATTTTTATCTTTCGACCGACATGCTGATCCACTCAATCCAGCGTCATCAAGCTGGCATTGCCGCCCGCCGCCGCGGTGTTGATGCTGATGCAGCGCTCGGTCAGCAGGGGCGCGAGCGGCACGCTGGCATCGCCCGGCGGCAGTGCCGTCAGGCCGACGATGGGGCCGGGGCGCGCCGCCAGCGCCGCGCCCGCTTCGCGCACGGCGTCGGCCTCGCCATGCAGCAGCACGGCGTCGAACTCGGTATCGGGCGCGCGCCAGTCGGGCGTGGTGGCGATGATATGTGCACGCAACTCGCCTGGCAGGCGCGCCAGGTCGGCCTGGCCGCTGGCGGGCCACACGGCTTGCGCGCCGACAGCCCCCACGGCGGCCAGTTGCAGCAGGCGGTCTTCAGCGCGCGCGGCCAGGCACAGCACGCGGCGGCGCGGGTGCAGGTGGTAGGTGTTGCGCTCGCCAGTGGGGCCGGGCAGCACGCGCGGCGCGGGTGAAGGCGCGCTGTCGAACAGCTGGGCGGCGGCTTCGGCCAGCGCGGGCAGGCCTTCTGATTGCAAGTGTTTTTGCAGCTGCTCGCGCATGTCTGACGGGCGCTGTGGCCCGTCTTCACTCACAGCATCAGACGCACCCAGCGCTTGCACCGCGCGCTGCGCCGCGTCCACCGGCTGGCGCGCCAGCAGGCGCAGCAGGTAGAGCGGGCCGCCCGCCTTGGGGCCGGTGCCCGACAGCCCTTCACCGCCAAAGGGCTGCACGCCGACCACCGCGCCGACCTGGTTGCGGTTGACGTAGAGGTTGCCCACGCCCAGCCGCGCGGCCACGTGGGCAATGGTTTCGTCGATGCGGGTGTGCACGCCGCCCGTCAGGCCGTAGCCGCTGGCGTTGATCTGCGCGATGAGCGCATCCAGCCCCGCACGCCGCCAGCGCAGCACGTGCAGCACGGGGCCGAAGACCTCGCGCTGCAACGCATCGAGGCTATCGATCTCGATCAGCGTGGGCGGAATGAAGCTGCCGTGCGCCGCCGCCTCATGCAGACCGCGCGTGGCCTGGTGCACGGCATGCCCCTGGGCGCGCATGGCGTCGATGTGGCGCTGGATGCCGGCCTGCGCCTCGGCGTCGATCACCGGGCCCACGTCGGCCGACAGCGCGGCGGGGTTGCCAATGCGCGCTTCGTTCATCGCGCCCTTGAGCATGGCGATGACGCGCTCGGCCACGTCGTGTTGCACGCACAGCACGCGCAGGGCCGAGCAGCGCTGGCCGGCGGAGTCGAAAGCGGACTGCATCACGTCCTGCACCACCTGCTCGGCCAGTGCGGACGAATCGACGATGAGCGCGTTTTGCCCGCCGGTTTCGGCGATCAGCGGCACGGGGCGGCCATCGGGGTTCAGGCGCTTGGCCAGCGTGGCCTGGATGAGGCGCGCCACGTCGGTCGAGCCGGTGAACAGCACGCCGCGCACGCGCGGGTCTTGCACCAGCGCCGCGCCCACCGCCGCGCCGTCGCCCGGCAGCCAGTGCAGCGCGGCGCGCGGCACGCCCGTCGCGTGCAGGTGGCGCACGGCCTCACGCGCGATGAGGGGCGTTTGTTCGGCTGGCTTGGCCAGCACCACGTTGCCCGCGGCCAGCGCGGCGGCGACCTGGCCGGTGAAGATGGCGAGCGGAAAGTTCCACGGGCTGATGCACGCCACCGGCCCCAGCGGCACGTGCGTGGCGTTGTCGAACTGCGTGGCCACCTGCGCGGCATAAAAGCGCAGAAAGTCCACCGCCTCGCGCACTTCGGCGATGGCGTTGGCCCAGGTCTTGCCCGCTTCGCGCACCAGCAGGCCCATGAGGTGCGGCATGTCGGCCTGCAATGCGTCGGCGGCGCGTTGCAGGGCGGCGGCGCGTTCGCGCGGCAAGGTGGCGGCCCAGGTGGGGGCGAAGGCGGCGGCGTCTTGCAGGGCCTGATCGACTTCGACGGGGGTGACGTGGTGGATGTGGCCGATCACGTCGCGGTGGTCGGCGGGGTTGGTGATGGGGGTGGCACCTTCGCCAGGCGATAGCGCCTGTCCAACCTGCGCAAGCAGCAATGATTTTGATAGCACATGCAGCGCGTGCTCGTCGCTCAGATCCAGCCCTTGCGGGTTGTCGCGCGCCGCGCCGTACAGCGCGCGGGGCAGCGCAATGCGCGGGTGCGGCGCGCCCACGGGCTGCTCGGCTGCCACCTGCGCCACCGGGTCGGCGATCAGCTCGTCAATGGGCACGGCGCTGTCGGCGATGCGGTTGACGAACGAAGTATTCGCGCCGTTTTCCAGCAGGCGGCGCACCAGGTAGGCCAGCAGCGTTTCGTGCGTGCCCACGGGTGCGTAGATGCGGCAGGGGCGCTTCAACTCGCGCACCACCTGCTCATACAGCGGCTCGCCCATGCCGTACAGGCACTGGAATTCGTACTGCCCCGGCTGCCAGCTTTCCGGCCCCGCCATCTGCACGATGGCCGCCACGCTGTGGGCGTTGTGGGTGGCGAACTGCGGGTAGATCGCATCGGGCGCGGCCAACAGCTTGCGCGCGCAGGCCAGGTAGCTCACGTCGGTGTGCGGCTTGCGGGTGTAGACGGGGTAGTCGGCCTGGCCATCCACCTGCGCGCGCTTGATTTCGCTGTCCCAATACGCGCCTTTGACCAGCCGCACCATCAGGCGGTGGCCACTGCGGCGCGCCAGGTCGATCAGCCAGTCGATGACAAACGGGCAGCGCTTTTGATAGGCCTGGATGACGAAGCCGATGCCCTGCCAGCCGGCCAGCGTCGGCTCGTGGCACAGCCTCTCCAGCAAGTCGAGCGACACCTCCAGCCGGTCGGCCTCTTCGGCGTCGATGTTCAGGCCCACGTCGTACTGGCGCGCCAGCTGCGCCAGATGCAGCAGGCGCGGGTACAGCTCGGTCAGCACGCGCGCACGCTGCGCGCGGCTGTAGCGCGGGTGCAGGGCCGACAGCTTGATGGAGATGCCCGGCCCGTCGATCACGCCGCGCTGATTAGCCGCGCGGCCAATGGCGTGGATGGCCGCTTCGTAGCTGTGCAGGTAGCGCGCCGCGTCATCGGCGGTCAGCGCCGCTTCGCCCAGCATGTCGTAGGAATAGCGAAAGCCCTCGCCTTCGCGCCCACGCGCGTACCTGAGGGCTTCTTCCATCGTCTCGCCGGTGACGAACTGCTCGCCCATCATGCGCATGGCCATGTCGACGCCCTTGCGGATCAGCGGCTCGCCGCCCCTGGCCGTCAGGCGCTTGAGCGACTGTCCCAAACCCGCCTCGCTGTGCGTGGCCACCAGCTTGCCCGTCAGCAGCAGACCCCAGGCGGCGGCGTTGACGAAGAGCGACGGGCTTTGCCCCAGATGCACCTGCCAGTCGCCGCGCCCCACCTTGTCGCGGATCAGCGCGTCGCGCGTGGCGGCATCGGGGATGCGCAGCAGCGCCTCGGCCAGGCACATCAGCGCCACGCCTTCTTGCGACGACAGGGCGAACTCCTGCAGCAAGCCCTGCACGATGCCCGCGCGCCCGGCGGCGCGCTTGCGCTGGCGCAAGGTGGTGGCCAGGCGATGGGCCAACTCGTGCGCGGCCTGCGCCTGGTCGGCGGTCAAGCGTGCCTGATCAAGCAGCGGTGCCAGCGCCTGCGGCTCGGGCGGGCGCGTGGCGGCGGTAATGGCGTCGCGCAAGGGGCTTTGGGGTGCCAGTTCGGCGTGCAGGGCGGTGAAGGGATGGGACGTGGTCATGGGCGGTCACACACAAAGAGGTTCGCCATTTTTCTGGTGATTTGTTCGAGTATTTCACCAATGTTCAGCGACATCACCGCACAATATTCGGCCATGGAAGCCACCACCCTCGACCGCACCGACCTGCGCATCCTCGCCGCCCTGCAACACGACGGCCGCATCAGCAACCTCAAACTGGCCGAAGCCGTGGCCCTGTCGCCCACCGCCGTGCTGGCGCGCGTGCAGCGCCTGACGCGCGAGGGCTTCATCACCGGCTACCACGCCGAATTGAACGCGGCCAGGCTCGGGCGCGGCCTGGTGGTGTTTGTCGAAGTGCTGCTGGATCGAACGACGCCCAACGTCTTCGACGAATTCAAGGCCGCCGTGCAGGTGCATGACGAGGTGATGGAGTGCCACATGGTGGCCGGCGGCTTTGACTATCTGCTGAAGACCCGCATGGCCGACATGGCCGCCTACCGCGCCTTCGCAGGCCGCGTGCTGTGGCAGCTGCCCGGCGTGCGCGAAACGCGCACCTATGCGGTGATGGAAGAAGTCAAGAGCAGTCAGGCGCTGCCGCTGGGGTAAGGGCGGGTGCGCATCGGTCAGGGCAAAAGCCGTTCGCGGCAACTGCGCCCAATGCCCGCTGCCACGCGGGCATGAATGCCTGCTCTACGGGTCAGGGGCAAGGCGGAATGTCATATACCCCATGGCACCATGCTCGCTAGCGCTTTAAATACGCGCGCTAAAGGCATATACCCCCATGCTCTAGACGAGAGGGCGATGCCCAGACATGGCGCGGCGCTCACACCGCCTTCAGGCAGTCGAAATACGCCTCGTTGCCTTCGGGCATGCCGTCCAGCGCGGCCATCATGGGGGCGAGGGCCTCGGCACTCAGGTGTTGTGACGCCTGCTGATGCGCTGCCACCGACGCCCAGGTTTCGATGAACACGAAGCGCAGCGGCTGGCCCTGCTCGCGCAGCAGTTGCACGGCTTCGCAGCCGGGGATGCGGCGCAGCGTGTCGGCCAGATCGCGCAGGGCGGCTTCCAGCGCCGGGCCTTGGCCGGCGGCGGCGTGCATGATGAAGTGGCGGGCAACGGGCATGGTGCTTTCTCCTTAGGACTCAAATGGTTTGACCGGCCACCAGATCAGTCAGGTCTTCAATCATCTGGCGCAGTTCGTCGCTGGTTTGTGCCAGCGCCTTGAAGCCCTTGATGGCCGCGCCCACCATGTGTGCGATGCCGGGCAGCGGCGGGCCGTCGGCGGGCCAGTGCGGGGACAGCAGCTCGACGAGGAAAGCCTCGAACACTTCGTGGCTTTGCCGCACGGCGGGAAAGCTGAGGTCGAACACGTCTTTCGATTCCGGGTTGGCGCGCACCAGCTCGAAGCCCGCCACGCCCCAGGCGGTGCAGGCGTAGCGCAGCTTGCGGGCCACGCTCCGGTGGCGCGCCAGCCCCTGGCGGATGTCGGCCAGATTGACCTGCACCAGGTGGTGGATGACGGCGGCAAACACGGCCTCTTTGTCGGCAAACGCGGCGTAGAGCGTGGGGCGCGACAGACCTGCCGCCTGCGCGATGTCGCCCATGGTGGTGCGCGCGTAGCCGTAGCGCAGAAAGACATCGGCGCACACGGCCACGATGTGCCGGCGCCGGGCTTGCAGGGGATCGATTTCGTCCATCGCGTAAAAAATTATCTGACAACTTGACAGTCATTGTAAACCCGATATGATTTACGCATTGACGTTTTTTGTAAAGGAAGCATGATGAGCACACGCAAGGTCTGGTTCGTCACGGGCGCGGCCCGTGGTTTTGGCCGCCGCTGGGTCGAGGCCGCGCTGGCGCGCGGCGACCAGGTGGCTGCCACTGCACGCAACACCGATGCGCTGGCCCCGCTGGTGGCGCAATACGGCAGCGCCGTGCTGCCCCTCAAGCTGGACGTGACCGACCGCGACGCCGTGTTCAAGGCCGTGCAGCAGGCGCACCAGCACTTTGGCCGGCTGGACGTGGTGCTGAGCAACGCGGGCTTTGGCTGCATGGGCGCGATCGAAGAAGTGCAGATCGACGACGCGCGCGCCGTGTTCGAGACCAACGTGTTCGGCACCCTGTCACTCACGCAGGCGGCGCTGCCACTGCTGCGCGCGCAGAAAAGCGGGCACATCATCATGGTCTCCAGCGTGGCCGGCGTGGTCGCCATGCCGATGGCGGGCATTTACGAAGGCACCAAGTTCGCGGTGGAAGCCATGGGCGAGGCGCTGGCCGCCGAGGTGGCCGAGCACGGCATCAAGGTCACGCTCGTCGAGCCGGGCGGCTACGCCACCGACTTTTTGAGCGACAGCTCCATCCGCAACGCCCCCACCCTGCCCGCCTACGACAAGGTGCGCGCGCACCTGGCCAGCATGCTCACGCCCGACATGCTGGGCGACCCCGCCGCCACGTCAGCCGCCATCCTGAAGCTGGTCGATGCCGAAAACCCGCCGCTGCGCCTGATGCTGGGCACGCTGCTGCCGCTGGTCGAAGGCATCTACGCCGAGCGCATCAAGACCTGGCAGGCGTGGCAGGACGTGTCCGTCGCCGCGCACGGCAACGGCAAAGGCCAACCATCGCAACCCAAGGAGCAGAAATGATCATCGTCGCCGGTTACGTCGATTTCGACACCACGCACCTGGCCGCCATTCAGGCCGACATCCGCGCCATCGAAGCCGCCACGCGGCAGGAAGACGGCTGCCTGTACTACGCCATGGCCTTCGACGACCTGGCCAGCGGCCACGCCACCGTGCTGGAGCGCTGGCGCGACCAGGCCGCGCTGGACGCGCACCTGCGCACGCCGGGCCTCAAAGCCTTTCAGCAGCGCAACCTGGCGCACGCGCGGCAGGTGTCCATCAAGGTCTACGACGCCAGCGGCGAACGCGACGTGGTGGTGCCGGACTGAGCGCCGCCGCATCTCGAAAGACTGACAACCGAACAGCCGGACGCAAAGGAACCGCAGAGGACGCAAAAAGAAAAAACCCGAAAAGGTTTCCTTGAATTTTTTGCGTCCTCTGCGAAATCTCTGCGTCCTCTGCGTCTGGCTGTTTTTCTCCCCCCATCTGAAAGGAAAGATTTCTCATGAGCAAGACCGTTCTCATCACCGGCGCCTCCAAAGGCGTGGGCCGCGCAGCGGCTGAGCTGTTTGCCAGCAAGGGCTGGAACGTGGTGGCCACCATGCGTTCGCCCGACCAGGAGACCGAGCTGACACAGCGCCCCAACGTGCTGGTCACCGCGTTGGACATTGAAGACCCCTCCTCCATCGCTCGCGCGGTGCAGCAGGCGCAAGACAAGTTCGGCCGCATCGACCTGCTGGTCAACAACGCGGGCTTTGGGCAGTACGGGCCGTTCGAGGCCATCACCCCGGCGCAGATCCAGAAACAGTTCGACGTCAACGTGTTCGGCACCATGAACGCCATGCGCGCCGTGCTGCCGCACTTTCGCGCCGAAGGCGGCGGCACGATCATCAACGTCAGCTCCGCCGGCGGGCGCATCGGCATTCCGCTGATCTCGATGTACGTGGCGTCCAAGTTCGCGCTCGAAGGCTTTTCGGAAGCCGTGTCTTACGAGCTGGCGTCGCAGAACATCGTGCTCAAGCTGGTCGAGCCGGGCGGCATCGCCACCCCGTTCCACGAAACCGCCGCCGCCCGCTACGCCACCGACGCGGCCCTGACCGACTACGACACCTACGTGGCCGCCTTCAACCGCCGCTTTGCCGCCATGCACGAAGGCATCGCCACCGCCAGCCAGGTGGCCGAAACCATCTACACCGCCGCCACCGACGGCCAGGACACGCTGCGCTACGTGGTGGGCGAAGACGCCAAGGGCTGGATCGCCGAACGCACCCGCATGAACGACAGCGGACACACGCAGCACATGCGCGCGTTCTTCAAGGTGGATTGACCCGGCCCATGCGCAGCGGGCACCCGCTGTGCGCCAGCGCAGCCCGAGTCCGCCCGCCGGCGCAACGACCGAGCGCTGCCGGCTCCACAGCCGCGCAGCACTCTATTTTAGCTATTATTTAGATAGCTTTAAGCACTTGTTCCGCAATCGCTTAAGACCTTCTGGGGTTGTTGTTTTTTCTTGACCTGCGCAGCATCTTGTACGCATGCCGCACGAGAAAAGAGGCCGCCCCATGGAAATGCGGCTGTGACAGCTTCGTGAATAGGTAGTCTTCCCGATGGGAACGGTACCACTGGGCAAGCGGGCGTTTCGTTTCTAAAGTCCCTGAGGTCATGTCGCCGCACGCTGCGGCGGCTCACCTCCCTTTTTGGCTTGAAATAACACCCCCCATGTCCATCCCGGTCCAAAACGCGCGCACTCTTGCGCCCTCGCCCCCACCCCCGACCCCCACCGTTGGCACCGCAGGCAGTGCGCTCGCAACCCGCCCGCAAAACGGCAACCTCACCATTCCCTCTGCCACACAGGGCCTTGAGCTGCAGTACGAAGTGCGCCCGGGCGACACGCTCAGCGACATTGCGCGCCGCTATGGCGTGAGCCTGAACGACTTGCTGCAGGCCAACCCGCAGTTCGACCCGAACAGTGTGGGCAACGGCATTGATTTCGGGCGTGGCGAACCAGGCACCTGGGACGCCGATGCCATCCTGCCTGGCGACAAGATCAACGTGCCAGGCACCGGCATGAAGCCACTGCCTCAGCCCACGCCAACACCGCCTCCCATATTTCAGCCTCCGCCCAGAATTCCGCCGCCCCCCGGATTGCAGCCTCCGCCCATACGGGAGCCGCTGCCGACGCTCACGCCTCTGCCCGAACTGAAACCTCTACCGGTGCCGCAACCGCAGCCGACGTCGTCGCCCACACCGCCCACATCCGCTCCGGTGCCTGCATCCGGGCCGGACTCGATCAAAGTGGACCAGGCCCTGTCCGACATCCGCGATCGCATGAGGTCGGGCTTCTTCAATCCTGTCGGCGCCGACGACGTGAAGGCGGTGCAGGACATCGTGGGCGGGCTGTCGAAGCAAGACGCCAATGCGGTGATGAAACAACTGTCCGACGACGAGTTGCGCAACCTGGTCAACGAAGTGAACGACGGCAGCCTGATCGGCGGCGGCCTGAACAAGCAGGACAAAACGGCCTTCTTCGACACCATGGCCAAGCAGCTTGATGGCGAGCAGCTGGCGCGCCTGAGCCAAGCCTTCGACCGCAGCCAGCAGGGCAGGGGCGTGGGCAAACTCGATTCAGCAGACGACGTGGCCGCGCTGGGCTCAGCGGTGGGCCGCAACGCCAGCACGCAAACCAAGCTCGACTACATCAAGGCAATGAGCGCCAATGGCGCGCTGGCCGACCAAAAGAGTGTCGATGGCTACTTTTTCTTCGGCGGTTCGATGAGCCAACGGTCCGACCCCCAGGCGCGGGCCGTGGCTGAGGTCATCGCCAGCATGGGCGGAAGCCCCACAGCCGCCAACAGGGCGCTGGAAGCGCTGACGCCCGACGAGCGTGCCGCTGTGGTCAAGGCTGCGGCCGACCCGGTCACGTACGCATCCAGAGGCTCGGTCACGTCGAGCTATGACACCACCACCTTCCAAAAGCTGATGGAAGTGACCGGCAAGACCCACAACGCCGACCTGAAGGCGCGCGTGTTCGCCGATGCCGCCAGCGTGCTGAAGGAGGCCGAATCCGGCAACTTGTTCGCCCCCGTGATGGCCGACACCGCTGCCATGCGCCAGGGCATGCACAGCCTGCTGATGAGCGACGTCAACGGCGTGGTGGGCGAGTTGGCGTCCAACGCCGAAACGCGCAACGGCACGGCGCTGGCCATCTACGCCAAGTCGGCGCTGGAGGCCAAGGAGTTCGACCAGCTGGCCGATGTGCAGGTGCGCCTGTCGCTGGGCAACGATCTCAAGGGCGACCCTGTACAAACCTTCGGTGCTGCCACCCATGCGCCGGATGGCAGCGACCGCTACCTCAACGCCGAGCGTTTGGGCTACTTCGCTGGTGCCATGAACGCGGCCACGCGGTCTATCTCGGGCGATGCCGCCCAGCAGGCCGAGCTGACCACTGCCGTCCTCAAGAGCGGCCTGACGCTGATCGACAAGGCCGCGCCCAAGCCGGTCGGCGTGGGTGCCAGCGTGGCCAAAGAGTGGGTGGGGCTGGCCGTCAAGGCCGCTTACGAAGAAGCCATCAAGCCGCAAATTCAGGCCGAAGACAAGATGTTCTGGGCCATGCAGCCCGTGACACCGGGCGAAATGCTGCCAAACGGTGAACTGGACCGCGAAGTGGCCAACGGCACCGCGCCGCGTTCGGCCTTCGAGGACACTTGGAGCATGGTGAGCCAACGCGCCAAGCCTTGACCCAACTGAGCCCAGTCACCGGGGGTTGGCACAGCCGCTGCGTGCGGCAGCGCGCCTCCGTTACCGCGCTGTGCTAGCGTCGCGCATCATGCCCTCCGCACCTTTGCAGCCCCGACACCCGCCCAGTGTCCGGGTGCAGCATCACCGATCAAATGCCGTCGGCTGCGCGGCCCTCGCCCTGGCGGCCGCGGGCCTGTTGTCCGCCTGCGACCGCAGCCCGGCCGACGCCCCGCCGCCAATGACCTCACCCCACCCATACGCCTCCATGCCCGCCATGGCCACCACCTCGCCCGCCGAGCGCGCCCGCGCCATCACCGATTTGCAAGCCGCGCTAGCCGCTGGCGACGCCGCCGCGCTGGCCCAGGTCAGCGCCGCCTTGCTGGTTGACGCACCAGCCGTGGTGCTGGCGCTGGCGCGGGGCCCGGCCAGCAGCCGCGGCTCGGCGCTGGCCGCATGGGCGCGCGCGCTGTGGCAGGCCGATCAGGTGGAGCCGCTGGCCCGCGTGTTCGCCCAACTGGCCCTGGGTGCCGACCTGCAGCAGGATGCCGTGCAGCACTTTGGCGCTGGCCCGCTGGCTGAAGACGGCTCGCCCTCCTACGCGCATGCCGTGGCCCTGGGCTACTACGTGGGCGTGCTGCAGGCCAGCCTGGCCGCCGCCGCACCGCGCGAGGGCGAGCGCCAGGCGCTCGTCACCCGCCTGCTGCGCAGTGCCGCCGCGCAGGCCAGCGTGGCCGAGCCCGGCCCAGCGCTGCCGCCGCCCCAAGCCAGCGCTGGCGCGCGCTGGGTGCGCTACAGCCTCTTTCCGTTGCTGGCAACGGGCGACGGCCACGATGCCGAAGACCGTCTGCTGGCTGCGGCGCTACCCGTGGCGGCTGTCGGCGTGCTACCCAATGGCGAGCCCGACCTGGAAGCCGCCGCTGGCAGCGGGGCGCAAAGCGCCTTTTTGCGCCGCCAGCAAGGCAGCCGCCGCGCGCTGGAGCGCTGAGCTGAAACATGGCTTCGCTGCGCGGGGTGACCGGCGCTGGCGCGCCGTGAAGCCTCTGGCCATGCCAATAAACGCAGGGCGTGGGGCGGGTGCGCAGTGAAGCAGGCGCACTTCGTGACCTGACTTGGCTAGCAGCTATCTGAGCGGCGAGAGCGAAGCGAACAAAGTGAGTTCTGCAGCGCCGCCCCACGAACGAGCATCTCAGGTTGTTCATAGCGAAGCGACACGGCCAGTGGAGCCGTCTCTTGTGTTCGCATATAGCCAAGTCCAGAAATCATCCAACACCGTTCGTCCTGAGCTTGTTGAAGGACTTGGCGGGTAGCGAAACAGGCTTTGACAAGCTCGCCCGAACGGACGACGAACTGTCTGATTATTTATGGAATCAGCTGTGACTTCGCTTCGCGAAGTGAGCAAACCCGCTTCGCGAACGTTGGTTACCTTTTGGCGGTGCAAAAAGAAAGTGACTGCGCCGCCGGGCGCACATCCCGGCCAGCGACGCGCCCATCACCTCAGCGCACCAAAACAAACGCAGCGTTGGCGGAAATCCCTTCGGGGTTCCGCCCTGCGGGTTGAGCCATCCTTACCCGCGCCGCCGCGCGCGGCCACCGGCCAGGCAGGCCATGGCCAGGGCCATCAGCATCAGCGCCCATTGGCTCAGGGTGGGCACTGCCGCCGGGCCTGTGCCGCCGGGGCCGCCGGTGGCGATGGGCACGAACAGGCCGCCGGGGTCGGTGATGCGGCCGTCGGCCTGCATGTCGTCGTCGCCCAGGCCGCCGTCGCGCAGCGCGAAGGTGACGGTGCGGCCATTGACGGTGGCCGGCAGCAGGTACCAGCGCGCGGTGGCGTTGTCGGCCGTGCGGCCCCACTTCCAGTACTCGGCATTGGCGGGCAGATCGGCCGGGAAGTGCAGCGTGACGGTGACCAGCGCGCCCGTGTCGCAGCCTTCGGTGCCCAGGCGCAGCATGCCCCAGGGCGCGGCCAGGCCCGTGCGCGGCAGGCCGCTGGCACCCGCCGCCGCCAGCGTCACGGCTTCGGGGGTGGGCACCACGCGGCAGGTGGCGCCGCCGCCGCTCACGCTGCCGGTGATGGCGCTGCCCTGACCGCCGGGGGTGACGCTGAACTGGTTCGCCGGGTGGGCCGCGCCGACGGCGGCCACTTGCAGCACCAGCGTGGCCGCCACGGGCGGGTTCACGCCGTCGCTCAGGCTGAAGGCCACTGAGGCATTGCCCGCCGCATCGGCGATCAGCACCGCCTGCGCCAGCAGGGCGTTGAGCTCGTCGGCCGTGCCTTGCAGCTGGATGCCGGGCTGCGCCGCGTCGGCATCGGCCAGCCCCAGCACGCGCACGCCGGTGGCGTTGATGGTGAGGGTGAGCCGGTCGCCATCGGCATCGGCCACCGCGAGGCCGCTCAGGTCGAACGCCTGGCCCGCCACCACGTCGCGCGCCGTGGCCGGCACGCCGCTCAAGGTGGGCGGCTGGTTGCCGAAGTTCAGGCCCATGACGATGGGGTTGTGGTCGCTGCTGCTGTAGGCGGTGGGGGCGTAGAAGCTGGCTTGCTGCGCGGGGGACTTGTATTCCAGGTTGTAGTCCAGCACGGCAGGCTCTTCGGCGTTGATGGCCCACTTGACGGTGTGGCCCACGCGCCCGATGAGTTGCGGACTGACGAGGATGTGGTCGAGCGAGCCTTGCAGGCCACGGAACTGGTAGGAGAAGCCTTCGCTGACCTTGCGCCAGCCGTGGCCTTCGAGCGTGGTGATGGGGTCTTCCTTGGCGTAGGCGTTGAAGTCACCCAGCAGCACCACGTTGGGCGACACCGTGCCGGCCGGCAGGTTCTTGAGCCAGTCGTTCAGCTGTTGGGCAGCCTGCACGCGCGCGGCGTTGTTGTTGCCCTGGCCGTCGAACTGGTCGGCGTTGGCCGCGCCGGGCAGCAGGCTGCCCTTGGACTTGAAGTGGTTGGCCACCACGGTGAATTGCGCGCTGCCGCCACCGGCCACAGGCACCGAGAAGGTTTGCGCCAGCGGCACGCGGTGGCCGCCTGCGGCGGTGAAGGCGGGATAGGCGCTGGTGTTGGCCACAGCGGCCTGGCCTTGGGGCGTGACGCGGTCGGCGCGGTAGATGAAGGCGACGGTGATGGCGTCGTCGCCCGCGCCTGCAATGTCCTGGCGCGTGCCGTCGGTGAAGGGGCCTTTGACGTAGTCGAACTGCGCGCCTGCGGGCTTGTCGGCGCTGGCGTTCAGCGCCTGGGTCAGCACGGCCAGGGCGCTGCTGGTGCCAAAGCCGTTGTTCTGGATTTCCATCAGGCCGATGACGTCGGCGTCCATGCCGATGAGCATGGCGATGATCTTGTCGGTCTGGCGCTTCAGCTCGTCGGCGTTGTTGGCGCCGCGAATGCCGATGCGGTTGCCCAGCGGGGTGGTGAACATGACCTGGCTCGAACCGCTGGTGGCGCCCACGATGTTGAAGAAGTTGAGCACGTTGGCGGCGGCCACCTTCACCGTGGCGGGGCCCACGGCCTGCCGGAAGTCGTCCGCCGTGGGGCGCGCGGCACCGGTGAACACGGGCGTGACGGTGGGCTGCACGCGGTAGCTGGTCTGGTGCGGCTGCGCGCTGGTGTCGTAAAGCTCATCGAGCACGCCCACCACGCTGGTGACGCTGTCACCCACACGCAGCGTGTTGCTGGCCGACAGGCTCTGGCCGCTGCGGCCCCGCGTGGGGTCGGGGTTCTGGGCGCTCCTGCCGTCGTCCAGGATGATTTGCGCGCGCCGGTTGGCCTGCACGAAGTCGCTGAAGCCGGGGCCGCTGGGCGCGTTCACTTCGGTGAACTGCACCTGCGGCGTGTCGGGCGAGAGCGCGACGGTGCCGAAGCGGCCCAGGCTGTAGTTGTCGGTGACCACCAGCGGGCCGCCGCTGGCGGCGCGCACTTCCACGCGCATGCCTTCGTGCGCTTCCAGCACGGCCATGTCGCTCACCGGCAGCTGGATGACGGCGGGCGCGGGCATGGCGCCCGCGCCCAGCACGCTGAAGTCGGTGATGCTGCCCGCCAGTTGGGTCTGGTTGCGAAAGGCGCCCACGGTGGCCGTCAGGCGCACGCGCTGGCCCACGGTGGCCTCGCTCACGCCGGGGTTGGGATTGGGGTTGGCGGAGGTAGCGCTGCCGTAGAAGACGAACACGCCTTCGCTGGTCAGCGGATCCTGGTCGTAGTCGGCCTCCTGCTCTTGCAGAAAGAAGCCGTTCAGGCCCGGCATGTGGGCGGTGACCACGGCTTGCACCGTCACGCGCTGGCCGTCCAGCGGCGAGGTCTCGCCCCGGCCCTGAATGGCGTGGATGCGCGTGATGCTGGGGCCGGGTGGCGTCACCGTCACGCCGGGGATGCCGGGTGAGCCGATGTTGGCTGCCGCACCCGGTTGCGCGAACGCACCCAGCGTGCCCACCACGGCGGGCGTGTAGCGCGGGGCGCTGGTGGACTGGCCGTCCCACACGGCGGACACGCCATCGGCCGGCAACGGCGTGCCGATGGCAAAGGCCGGGCCGGCGTGGCCGCCACGGGCCGCAGTGCCCGCGCTGTCGAGCGAAGGGGCAACGGCCAGGCCTCCGGTGGCCGCGATGGTCTTGGTGCCGTAGTTGACGGCGGCGGCCAGGTTGGCATCGGCGTCGTACAGCAGCACCGCGTCACCGCCGCCCAGGCCCGGGCCGGGCACCAGCCACACGGGCGAGCTGGCGACCAGGCCCCAGGCGCTGCGAAAGCCGTCCACAGGCGCTTTTTGCAGCACCACCACCGTGGCGCCTGGCGCCAGTGTGCTGCCCGCGGGGAAGGTGCCTGCGGCGGTGTGATCGAACGTGCCGCTGTCGTCGATCCAGCGCCAGCCGCTCAGGTCGATGGCAGTGGTGCCGAAGTTGTACAGCTCGAAGAAGTCTTCACCGGGCGCATTGGAGTTGACCTCCGAAATCAGCAGCGAATACGTGGGCGCCACGGGCGCGGCACCCGTGGTGAAGACCAGCGGACTGCCGCCCACCCAGGCGTTGCCCGCCTCGTCCAGCACGGGCTGGCCCACGGGCACCAGGGTGTAGGCGGTGTTGGCCGCGCGTGCGGCGGGGGTGATGGTGACGGTGTTGCCGCTGAAGGCCACGCGCGCATCGGTGGCGGCCAGGGTATCCACCACGGTGGCACCCTGGCGCAGCTCGAAGCGGCCCGTGCCGCGCCGCACGGCCTCGTTGAAAGTGAGCGTGATGGCGTCGCGCAGGCCCACGCCGGTGGCGTTGTGCGCGGGCACGCTCGACAGCAGCGCGGGCGGCGTGGTGTCGGCCGCCACGGGCTGGCCCAGCGTGACCCAGTTGCCCATGAACTGCTGCTCGGCGGGCGGCAGGCTCTTCGACGGCACGCGCTTGCCCGGCCAGAGGGTGTCGCCGTTGTCCTGCAGCAGTTGCACGCGCGTGCCGGGCGCGGTGCTGGCGGGGGCGGCCACCACGGTCTCGAAGCTGCCTTGCGTGCTGGCCAGCAGCGCGTCCAGCGCGTTGTCCAGCCGCGTGGCGGTGGGGCTGGTGCCGTCCCACACGTACAGCGCAAAGTGGCTGCTGCCGGCCGTGGTGGTGACCGCGCCCGCGGGCCCGGCGACGATGATGAACTTGCCGTCGCCCGCGCGCTCGATGGAGCGCACGCCGCGCCCGCCCAGGTTCAGCTCGATGGGCACGCCGAACACGGGTGCGCTGCCGGTGAGCACCGCCTGCGGGTTGGTCAGCGGCACCAGCAGCGCCTGCGTGCGCGTGGCGGCGCTGGCCTGCGGCGCGCGAAAGCCCAGCAGCAGCTGCCCGCTGGCGGTGGCCGCCATGCCTTCAATCGAAAATCCGTTCGGCGCCTCGGGCACCACGCCGCCTGCCGACGAGGCGGCCAGCCCGTAATGGTTGGCACCCTTGCCGTGCGCGTTGCCGCTGTCCCAGCTGACCAGTGCCTGCTCCAGCCCGC
>JAUNTQ010000154.1 GCA_030538605.1 Pseudomonadota bacterium | reverse complement strand
GGCGCTTGGCACCGTACTTGGAGCGCGACTGCTTGCGGTCTTTCACGCCTTGCAAGTCGAGCGAGCCGCGCACGATGTGGTAACGCACACCGGGCAGGTCTTTCACACGGCCACCGCGCACGAGCACGACGCTGTGCTCTTGCAGGTTGTGGCCTTCACCGCCGATGTAGGAGATGACCTCGAAGCCGTTGGTCAGGCGCACCTTGGCGACTTTACGCAGCGCCGAGTTGGGCTTCTTGGGCGTGGTGGTGTACACGCGGGTGCAGACGCCGCGGCGCTGCGGCGAGTTTTGCATCGCAGGGCTTTTGGATTTGATCTTCTCGACCGTCCGCCCCTGACGCACCAGTTGACTGATGGTTGGCATGGAAAAAACGTCCCTAAACGTTGAAAAAAGCAACGCGCCCGGCCGGTGCTTGACTCGGCTGGCGCGCTCGCGGCTTTCCCGCCCCAAATGCGGAAAAGCCTTCTATTATAGCCCGGCCCAGGGCTGTCTGCAATGCGGCTTTACTGGATCCACAGGCGCATGGCGTCCCAGGCGCGGCCCAGCCAGCCGGCTTCGGGCACGGCTTCGAGGGCGACAAGGGGCACTTCGGCGAGCAGCTGGTCGCCCAGGCTGACCTTGAGCGTGGCCACGGTCTGGCCTTGCTGGTAGGGGGCGATAAGAGGCTCGGGGCGGGCGATTTCGGTCTTGAGGTTGGCGGCCTGGCCTGCCGGCACGGCGACGACGATGGGCTCGGTGCGGCCGAGCTTGAGCTGGGCGGCCTTGCCTTTCCACACGCGCGGGGTGGCGACGGCATCGCCTGCGCCGAACAGTTGCACGCCTTCGTAGGCGGTGTAGCCCCAGTTGAGGAGTTTTTGCGATTCGCTGGCGCGGGCGTTTTCGCCGCTGGCACCCAGCACGACGGAGAGCAGGCGGCGGCCTTGCAGGTTGGGGAAGTCGCGCTTGGCGGTGGCCACCAGACAGTAGCCTGCGGCTTTGGTGTGGCCGGTTTTCAGGCCGTCCACGGTGGGGTCGCGAAACAGCAGCAGGTTGCGGTTGGTGTCGTTGCTGGCGGGGGTGCCGGGGTAGCGGTATTTCTGGATGCTGTAGTAATGCACGTATTCGGGGAAGTCGTGCATGAGGCGGGTGGAGAGGGTGGCCAGATCGCGCGCGGTGGTGGTGTGGCCGGCTTCGGTGAGGCCTTCGGGGTTTTTGTAGGTGGTGCCGTTCATGCCGAGCACCTTGGCCTGGTCGTTCATGAGCTGCACGAAGCGCTCGACGCTGCCTGCCACGCCTTCGGCAAGGGCCACGGTGGCGTCGTTGCCGGATTGCACGATCATGCCCTTGAGCAGGTCTTCCACGGGCACTTGCATCTTGGGGTCGATGAACATGCGCGAGCCGGGCATTTTCCAGGCGCGCTGGCTGACGGGGAAGGTTTGCGCCAGGGTGATTTTCCTGGTGCGCAGGGCGTCGAAGACGAGGTAGGCGCTCATGAGTTTGGTGAGCGAGGCGGGCTCGACCGGGGCGTCGAGGTCTTTGGCGGCAAGCACCTGACCGGCGCTGACGTCCATGAGCAGGTAGGCGCGGGCGGCGATTTCAGGCGCTTCGGGCGTCTGGGCGACCGTGGGCAGGTGGGCGACGAGGGCGCTGGTGGCCAGCAGCAAGGTGCCGAGGCGGCGGGAAAGGAGCTTGGTCATGGCGGGAAAGGTGGGCGCGCGGCCTGCAAGGGCCGCAGAAAAAGGGTTTCCCAAGCGAAGTCAGGCGTGCATGTGACGCATGACGAGCGACTTGAGCAAGGGCAGTTGCCCGTGGAAGAAATGGCCGCCGCTGGGCACGACGGTGACGGGGAGCACCTGCGGGCGCGCCCATTGCATGACGGCGTCCAGGGGTACGGTGTCGTCGTGTTCGCCGTGGACGACGAGGGTGACGGGGTGCAACTCGGCGGGCACGGGTGGCACGGCAAAGCGCGAGGCGGCGGTGCCGACGAGGACGATGCGCGCGAGCGCGCGGGTGGGGTGCAGCGTGCCGATGGCCTGGCTGGCGATGTGCGCGCCGAAGGAGAAGCCGGCCAGCGCCAGAGGCTGGTCGGCAGGGGCGGTCTGGTCGATGACGGCGCGCATGTCGTCGGCTTCGCCACGGCCTTCGTCGTAGGTGCCGGCGCTTTGGCCCACGCCACGGAAGTTGAAGCGCACGGCGCGCCAGCCAGCCTGCACCGCCGCGCGGGCGATGGTTTGCACGACCTTGTTGGTCATGGTGCCACCGAACTGTGGGTGCGGGTGGGCGATGACGACGGTGCCCAGGGGGCGCGGGAAGTGCTCTGGCTCGGGCAGATCGAGCAGGGCTTCGATGGCACCTGCGGGGCCGGTGAGCGCGAGGGGTTGGGTCTGGGTGTTCATTTAGCTACGTAAATTATAGCTTTTGGCACTTGTCCCTTGGGCGGCGCTGTCTGAAAGCGCTTGTAAGTGTGCGGGGAATTGTGCCAAATAAAGTGAGCTTCTTGCGTACGGTTTCAAACATTTTCAGATACAAAACTACCTGAAAATGTTTTAAAACGTACGCAAGCAGCTCCTTTTTTATCGACCCAGGTGCGGCGGGGTGAGCAAGCGTTCGACGATCTGGCCGTTTTTCAGGTGCGATTCGACGATTTCGTCGATGTCGGCGCGGTCCACGTAGCTGTACCACACGGCTTCGGGGTAGACCACGGCCACGGGGCCTGCGGCGCAGCGGTCGAGGCAGCCGGCCTTGTTCACGCGCACCTGGCCGGGGCCGGACAGGCCTTCGGCTTTGACGCGCGCCTTGCAGTGGTCGAAGGCGGATTGCGCGTCGTGGTCGGCGCAGCAGTCTTCGCCGTTGTCGCGCTTGTTGAGGCAGAAGAAGATGTGGCGCTGGTAATAGCTCATGCGTCGATTCTAGGAGGGGGCTGGCCACCGTCGGGGCGGCCCAGGCGGGTGAGCAGGTAGACGAAGGCCGCATACGGCCACAGCCAGCCGACCCACTGCGCCAGGCCGTGGAAGTGGATGAAGCGGCCCTGCTCCCAGCGTTGCAGGGTATGGGCGAAGTAGGGGTTCTGGGGCGCGGCGTTGAGCAGCACCACCTGCACCACCAGCGCGATGAGCAGCAGCGCCACGCACACGCGCCCCGGCACGGGCAGCAGCACCAGCGCGGCCAGCGCGGCCAGTTGCAGGCCCTGCGTGACTGACGGGTTGACCCAGGCCCAGGCGTGCACCGGCCCGTAGCTGAGGCTGGCCGACAGCGCGCTCACGCCGATGCCCACGGCCAGCGCCAACACGGCCAGCAGCGCGCGGCGCGCGGGGGGGCGCACGATGGTGTAGCCCAGCAGGCAGGGCACGAGCGCGCCCAGCGCCACGCAGGCGATTTCGGCGCCGGGCAGCAGCGGCTGCAAGTCCATGGTGCGCAGGGGCATCCACTCCAGAAACGGCGTGCCCGCCAGCCACTCGGCCAGCGCCTGCTCGGCACGCTCGAACACCTGGCCCATGCCGAACGCCACGGGCGCGGGAAACAGCAGGCCCACGGGCCACAGCGCCAGCAGCACCAGCGCCCCGCGCGAGTGCAGCACGAACCAGCGCGCGCGAAAGCGGCGCCAGCGGTCGATGGCGCCCAGCCGCTCCAGCACGAAGGCGATCAGCGCGCCTGCCGCGCCGCCGGCAGCGTTCAACCCGAAGTCCACATTCGAGGCCACGCGCTGGGGCAGGTAGGTTTGCAGCGCCTCCATGCCCAGCGACAGCAAGGCGGTCAGCGCGCTGGCCAGCGCCACCGCCAGCCAGCCGCTGCGGGGCATGCGCACGAGCCCGAGCGTCAGCAAAAAGCCCAGCGGCATGTAGCCGATGAAGTTGGTGACGAAATCGAAGCGCGTCCAGTACTGCGGCCAGGGCGCGCGCAAATAGGCCAGCGGCGACAGCCCCTGGTCGCGCCAGCCGATGAACGGAAACAGGCTGGCATAGACGATCAGCGCCGTATACAGCAGCGCCAGCGGCCAGGCGGTGGACGGATAGCGGTTCATGAACAGGCGCGGCGCCTTGGGCATGACCACAAACAAAAGGCCGCGGAGCAGGCCATTCCAGTGCACCCCGAGCCGGGGTCCCCCCGGCGACCGGGTGCGTCCCCCTCAGGGGGATGGCGCCGAAGGCGACTCAGGGGGAGCGTCATCTAGAACGGCTTGAGCACCACCAGCAACACCGCACCCAGCAGCAGCAGCACCGGCACTTCGTTGAACCAGCGAAACCACCGGTGGCCGCGCCGCACCTGCCCGCGCTGAAACTGCCCGAGCACGCGCGCGCACCAGGCGTGGTAGCCGATGAGCAGCAGCACGATAAGCAGCTTGGCGTGCATCCAGCCATTGCCCGGCCCCAGGCCAATGCCGTAGCCCAGCCACAGCCACAGCCCCAACGCCAGCGCGGGCACGGCCAGCAGGGTCATGAAACGGTAGAGCTTGCGCGCCATGAGCACGAGGCGCTCGCGCTCGGCCACGGACTGCGGCGGCACCATGGCCAGGTTGACGTAGATGCGCGGCAGGTAAAACAGACCGGCGAACCAGCTGGTGACGAAGACGATGTGAAGGGCTTTGATCCAAAGCATGAAGAAATTATCCCCCCTGAGTCGCCGGAGGCGCCTTCCCCCTGAGGGGGACGCCGCTGGTCGCCGGGGGGACCCCCGGCTCGGGCGGCCTGGGGTGGCCTGCTCCGCGGCCTTTGGGAAGGGCTTGCTTCGCAGCCCTGAAGGGGGGATGTGCTGCTGCTGCCGGCCTTGCGGGCATATGGCCAAACGCACAAACCATCAGACGCCTCTTGCTCCCTCCCCCGCTGGGGGAGCAACTGTGTTCAAAGTCAAGTGTTT
>JAUNTQ010000153.1 GCA_030538605.1 Pseudomonadota bacterium | reverse complement strand
TGATCGACCCCGCCACGGGCCGCGACGAAGTGGCCGATGTGGCCATTGCCGCCGGGCGCATTCTGGGTATCGGCAAGACGCCGACTGACTTTGCCGATGCGCGCCGCATCGACGCGCGCGGCTGCTGGGTGTTGCCCGGTCTGGTCGATTTGTGTGCGCGCCTGCGCGAGCCGGGCCACGAGCACGCCCGCATGCTGGAAAGCGAATTGGCCGCCGCCGTCGCAGGCGGCGTCACCGCGCTGGTGTGCCCGCCCGACACCGACCCCGTGCTGGACGAGCCCGGCCTGGTCGAGATGCTCAAGACCCGCGCCGAGCGCCTGCACCAGGCGCGCGTGCTGCCGCTGGGCGCGCTCACGCGCGGGCTCAAAGGCGAGGTGCTGACCGAGATGGGCCAGCTCACCGACGCTGGTTGCGTGGCCTTTGGCCAGGCCGACGTGCCCATCGTCAACACCCAGGTGCTGCTGCGCGCGCTGCAATACGCCAGCACCTTCGGCTACGCCGTGTGGCTGCGCCCGCAAGACCCGTGGCTGGGCGGCGGCGTGGCCGCCAGCGGCCCGCTGGCCATGCGCATGGGCCTGTCGGGCGTGCCCGTCACGGCAGAGACCATTCGCCTGCACACGCTCTTCGAGCTGCTGCGCGCCATGCCCGGCAGCGGCGCGCCGCGCGTGCATTTGCAGCGCATCTCCAGCGCCGCCGGCGTGGCCCTGCTGCGCCAGGCCAAGGCCGATGGCCTGCAAGTGACGGCAGACGTGAGCATCAACAGCCTGCACCTCACCGACATGGACATCGGCTACTACGACAGCGCCGCGCGCCTGCAACCGCCGCTGCGCCAGCCGCGCGACCGCGACGCGCTGCGCGCCGCGCTGCAAGACGGCACGCTCGACGCCCTTGTGTCAGACCACACCCCTGCCGCCGCCGACGAAAAAGCCTTGCCCTTTGCCGAAGCCACGCCGGGTGCCACGGGCCTTGAGTTGCTGCTGCCGCTGGCGCTGAAATGGGTGCAGGGCCAGGGCGACACCGCCATGCGCCGCGCCATCGAAGCCGTCACCCATGGCCCCGCGCGCGTGCTGGGCGGCGCGCTGGGCACGCTGGCGGCCAGCAGCGGGCGACTGGCCGAAGGCGGCATGGCCGACGTGTGCGTGTTCGACCCCGCGCCCGAATGGCAAGTCACCCCCGGCGCGCTGCGCAGCCAGGGCAAGAGCACACCCTTCGCAGGCTGGGCGCTGCAAGGGCGCGTGCGCACCACGCTGGTGGGTGGGCACATCGCCCACGGCGGTGCATGAAAGCCTTCACCGCCTTCTGGCTGCTGCTGCGCGGCGGCGTACACATCGCGCGCGGCTGGTGGATCATCCGCACGCGCTTTGCCAAGCTCTCGCAAGCCGAGCGCGAAGCCGAGGTGCAGCAATGGGCGCGCGCCTTTCTGCATGTCTGGCGCATCGACCTGCAGGTGCGCGGCGCGCCGCCCGCGCAAGGGCCGCTGCTGCTGGTGGCCAACCACATCTCCTGGCTCGACATCCTGGTGCTGCACGCGGCGGGGTTTTGCCGCTTCGTCTCCAAGGCCGACGTGAAGGACTGGCCTCTGCTCGGCATGATGGCCACCGGCGCAGGCACGCTCTACATCGCCCGCGACTCGCGCCGCGACGCGCTGCGCGTGGTGCACCACATGCGCGACGCGCTGGCGCGCGGCGAAGTGGTGGCCGTGTTCCCCGAAGGCACCACCAGCGACGGCATGACGCTGCTGCCCTTTCACGCCAACCTGATCCAGGCCGCCCTCTCGGCCGCCGCCCCCGTGATGCCCGTGGCACTTGAATTCATCGACAGCCGCAGCGGCCAGATGAGCACCGCGCCCATGTACATCGGCGATCAGACGCTGCTGCAATCCGTGTGGCGCACCCTCACCACCCCCGGCCTGCGCGCCGTCGTCAGCTACGGCCAGCCGCAAGCGCCCGAAGGCCGCGAGCGCCGCGCATGGGCCGAAAGCCTGCGCGCCGACGTCGCCGCGCTGCGCGTCGGTGCGTTGCCCCCCACCCAGACGTAGGGCGGGCATGCATGCCCGCGTGCGCTGCTCGGAAGATATAAAAAAGGAGCTGCTTGCGTACGTTTTAAAATGATTTCAGAGAGTTTAATTTCTGAAAATGCTTTAAAACGTACGCAAGCAGCTCCTTTTTTTATATTACAAACGCATAGGTGTTTGAGCGCTTGCGGGGTGATGCCTGCGGGCGCAAACGTCACCACGTGATCCACCTGCGGGAGGGTGCCGTTTCCAGGTTCAAGCGCCCGTGCGCTGCTTGTGGTGGGCTGGCGGCACGCGGCCAGCCATTCGAGCGGGCACAAGGCCCGCCCTGGCTTAGCTGCGGCTGCGCAGCGTGCGCAGACCGGGCAGCAACAGCAGCATGCCCAGCATCATCAGCGACCACTGGCCCAGGGTGGGCACGGCCACGGTGCCGGTGCCGGCGGCGCGCACGGTCAGCGTCACGGTGGCGTCGACGCAGGGGTCGCCGCTCAGCGGGCACAGGTGGTAGGTCAGGGTGTGCTCGCCAGGCGGCACGCTGGCGGCCACCGTCACCGCGCCGGTGTCGGGGTCGAGCGTGATGCCTGCGGGCCAGTTGCCGGTGGGTGCCACCGTGGCGTTGCCGCCCGCGCCCAGTTGCACCGGCTGGCCGTTGAGGGTGTCGTTGGCGGCCACGTTGGCGATGGGCGTGCTGTCGGTGCCCGCCGTAGCCGTGCCGGCGTCGTTGCCCGCCGCCAACTCGGCGGCGGCGAGGGTGAAGCGGATGGTGCTGTCCTCGCAGTTGCCGAACTTGTCGCACAGGGTGTAGTTCAGCGTCTGCGGGCCCGATGCCACCGTGGGGGCCACGTGCACGGCACCGGTGTCGGCATCGAGGGTGATGCCCGCCGGCCAGTTGCCCGACTCGGCCACGGTGGCGTTGCCGCTGGTGCCCAGGGTGGCGGCCGCACCGTTGACCTGGTCGTTGGCGGCCACGTTGGCAATCGGTGTGCTGGCCGTGCCGGCGGCGATGGCGGGCGCGGCGGCGGGCGGTGCGTCGGGCTGCGGGACGATGCTGGCATTGACTTGCACCACGGCCTGGGCGGTGGCGCACAGCGGCTGGGGCTGCGTGTCGGTGCGGCAGATCTGGTAGTGCACGGTGTAAGTGCCCGGTGCCACGCTGGCAGCCACCGACAGGGTGCCGTCGGTGTTGAGCGTGATGCCGGCGGGCGGGGGCGTGGCGGTGGCCGGGTCGGCGATGAGTTGCGCGGTCTGGATGTTGCTGGCCGTCACGGGCGTGGCGACGTTCACGCGGTCGTTGCCGAACACCGATGCGGTGCTGCCAGCCGTGCCCGCGCTGAGGGGTGTGGCGGTGAAGTCGTCGTTGGTGGCGGCGATGTAGGTGGCCGGGGCGCTGGGGTCGTACAGGGGCAGGGTGACCGCCTGGTTGCTGGCGTTGAGGAATTCGATGACCAGCGCGGCGTCTGAGCCCCAGTTGTTCCAGGCCACCCGCAGATTCAGCAGCGTGTTGGCGGCGGTGACCGGCAGCGGCGCGCGGAACTGGTTGACTTCGTTGGCGTAGCCCTGCGCGTTGGCGGCGGCGTAGTCGATGGTGGCACCGGCCAGCAGCTTGGTGCTGTAGCTCAGGCCCCGGTAGTCGGTGCCGACGCTGCCGATGGGGGTGGCGTGCACCACGGCGCCATCGTTGCTGCTGCTGCCCGGGCGGATGCTCACCTTGTAGCCCGGCCCGGGGACGAGCACGGCCGTGTACATCACGGCGCCTTCGATGTTGTTGCGGCAGGCGTTGGTGGTGCCGGGCCAGGTGGGGTTTCCTCGGTCGTATTCGCACAGCACGTCCTGCCCCCGCGGGATCTCCAGGTTGGCGCGGCTCTTGGTGAGGGTGCTGCCCGCGGCGGCGGCGGGCGCGCCGGCCACGCCCGAATCGACGGCGTTGGTGCCCGGCAGGGGCGATGCGGCAAAGGTGAGCAGCCTTTGCACGGCGGCGTAGCGGTCGGCACCGATGCCGCCGGCTGCCGCGCTTGAAAGCAGGCGCGGGATGTTGTCGTAATACGGCGTCATGGTCGCGTTGGGCAGCCAACGCGGCGAGGGCCGCGGGGGGCTGGTGGGCGTCACGGCGCTGTTGTCGCCCCAGCCCCGGTAGGAGTCGATCAAGACCTGGCCGTGCGCGACCGTTCCCAGGCCGCTCGCCAGCAGGGCGAACGAAAGGCAGGCGATGCAATGGAGCGGCGTCGTGGCGCGCATGTCGGATACCCCCTGAAATTCTGGATGCCCGGCATTATGGCAGCGGCGGGTGCCCTTGAAATGTCTTGTTTGCTATCCATTGGATAGCTGCTTGCGCTTGATGGACGGTCGCTGGCCGCCTAAAACCCTTTAAATGGCCGCGCCCTCGTCCGCCAGGGTGGGGAAGGTGACCACATGGTCCACCGCCGGGCGGATGCCTATCCATTCGCCCACGCGGTGGTTGTGGTGGCTGGGCACGTGGGCCAGCAGCGCTTCGCCGCTGGCCAGGCGCAGGGTGTAGAGAAATTCAGAGCCGCGAAACGCCTTGCGCACGATTTGCGCTTTCACCGGGGCGTGGTCGTCGTGCACGATGTCGTCGGCGCGCAGCAGCAGGTCGCACCGGTCGCCGGGGTAGGCACCGGGCAGGGGGCAGTCGGTGAGGTTGACCAGGGTGCCCAGCGGGGTATCCACGCGCGCGCCTGTGCTGTCATGCACCACCTGCGCGGAGACGAACACGCCATGCCCGATGAAGTCGGCCACGAAGCGCGTGGCGGGGCGGTGGTAGAGGCTGTAGGCGTCGTCCCACTGGTGCAGGCGGCCTTCGTGCATGACGCCGATCTGGTC
>JAUNTQ010000152.1 GCA_030538605.1 Pseudomonadota bacterium | reverse complement strand
CTGGCCGACATGGGCCTGTGCTCGCGCCGCGAGGCCGACGAATGGATCGAGCGCGGCTGGGTCTCCGTCAACGGCCAGGTGGCCGCCATGGGCACCAAGGTCGGCCCGCAAGACCGCGTGACGGTGCAGCGCCAGGCCGAGGCCGCGCAGGCCGAGCGCGTCACCATCTTGCTGCACAAGCCCATGGGCTACGTCAGCGGCCAGGCCGAAGACGGCCACCAGCCCGCCGTGGTGCTCATCAACGCGCAAAACCGCTGGCGCGAAGACCGCGCACGCACCCGCTTTGCGCCGCACCAGTTGCGCGGCCTGGCGCCGGCGGGGCGGCTGGACATCGACTCGGTCGGCCTCTTGGTGCTGACGCAGGACGGCCGCATCGCCCGCCACCTGATCGGGCAGGACAGCGGCATCGAAAAGGAATACCTGGTGCGCGTGGCGATCGACGGCGCCGAGGCGAAAAACACGCAGGCGCAGTTCCCCCCCGAAAAGCTCGCCCTGCTGCGCCACGGCCTGCAACTGGACGGCAAGCCGCTCAAGCCCGCCAAGGTGAGCTGGCAAAACGAAGAGCAGTTGCGCATCGTGCTGCGCGAAGGCAAGAAGCGCCAGATCCGCCGCATGTGCGAGCTGGTGGGCCTGAAGGTGGTGGGCTTGAAGCGCATCCGCATCGGCAGCGTGCTGCTGGGCCAGTTGCCTGCGGGGCAGTGGCGCTACCTGGGCGAGCACGAGCGGTTTTGAGGTGCAGCGCAGCGGTCACACGCCACGTATTTGATATTTTTATGCATTTGCATAAAAATGCTTTCATGCGCACCACCTTCGATGTCCCTGACCCCCTGTTTCGCCACCTCAAGGCCCGTGCGGCGCTGGAGGGCACCAGCTTGCGCGATCTGCTGCTGACGCTGATCGAGCGCGCGCTGGCGCAGCCGCCGCTGCCGTCAGTGCCTGCGCCCCCCGCAGCGCTGCCCAGCGTGCGCCTGGGCGCGCCCATGGCCTTGCCCGCAGAGGCGTTGAGCAACGCCGCCTTGAGCCAGTGGCTGGATGACTGAGTCCGCACCCGCCAAGGCCCATGCGCTGGCCGCACCGCTCTGGTTGAGCGGCGATTTGCCCGACGTCAACGTCTGGCTGGCGCTGGCGGTGCAAGAGCACCCGCACCACGCCGCCGCCCGCGCGTATTGGGACGAAGTGCAGGCCAGCAGCACGCCTTTGTGGTTTTGCCGCGTGACCATGCTGGGGCTGGTGCGCCTGCTGTGCCAGCCCAAGGTGGTGGGGCCGGGCGCGCTGACGCTGCCTGCCGCCTGGCAGGTGTACCAAAGCTTTAGCGCCGTGCCGGGCGTGGCGCTGACCGGCGATACACCCGAGCTGGAACGGCATCTGCACGCCTTCATCAGCACCGCCACGCTGCCCCCGCGCCTGTGGACCGACGCCTACCTGGCCGCGCTGGCGCATTGCGCGGGACTGCGCATGGTGACTTTCGATGCCGACTTCCAGCGCTTTGCGCTGACGCGCTGCCGGTTGCTGCGGACTTGAGCGCCCTGGTCTCGTTTCTTGAAATCACCCAACCCCGCCTCACCTACAGCCATCGCGGGCGGTGCGCCCATCCTTCCCATTTTTTTCGCTGAACCATGAGCAAGCAAACCCACACCTTTCAGGCCGAAGTCGCCCAGTTGCTGCACCTCGTCACGCACTCGCTGTACTCCAACCCCGAGATCTTTCTGCGCGAGCTGATCTCCAACGCCTCCGACGCCTGCGACAAGCTGCGCTTCGAGGCGCTGGGCAATCCGGCGCTGTATGACGATCAACCCGAGCTGCGCATCCGCATCGGCTTCGACGCCGCGGCCAAGACCGTCACCGTGACCGACACCGGCATCGGCATGAGCGAAGCCGAAGCCATCGAACACCTAGGCACCATCGCCAAGAGCGGCACCAAGGACTTCATGAGCCGCCTCACGGGCGACCAGAAAACCGACGCCCAGCTCATCGGCCAGTTCGGCGTGGGCTTTTACTCCGGCTTCATCGTGGCCGACAAGATCACCGTCGAATCGCGCCGCGCGGGCCTGCCCGCCGACGAAGGCGTGCGCTGGAGCAGCACCGGCGCGGGCGACTTCCAGGTCGAGCGCATCACGCGCGAAGCGCGCGGCACCAGCGTCACCCTGCACCTGCGCGAAGACACCACCCACTTTGCCGACGGCTGGAAACTGAAAGAGCTGATCGTCAAATACGCCGACCACATCGCCCTGCCCATCCAGATGGAAGGCGAAACATGGCAAGAAGGCGAAAACGACCAACCCGGCCAAATGGTCAAGACCGGCGAATGGGAAACCGTCAACCAGGCCACCGCCCTGTGGACGCGGCCCAAGAAGGACATCACCGACGAGCAGTACACCCGCTTCTACGAGCAGATCGCCCACGACTGGCAGCCCCCGCTCACCTGGACGCACAACCGCGTCGAAGGCAGCACCGAATACACGCAACTGCTCTACATCCCCAGCCACGCGCCGCAAGACCTGTGGGACCGCGACACCAAGGCCGGCATCAAACTCTACGTGCGCCGCGTCTTCATCATGGACGACGCCGAACAACTGCTGCCGCGCTACCTGCGCTTCGTCAAAGGCGTGGTCGACTCTGCCGATCTGCCGCTCAACGTCAGCCGCGAACTGCTGCAGGAAAGCCGCGACGTGCGCGCCATCCGCGACGGCAACACGCGCCGCGTGCTGGCTCTGCTCGAAGACCTGGCCAAGGCCCCAACACCCGCCAGCACCGACGCTGCCGACGTCACCGACGTGCAAGACAAGAACGAAGCCACGCCACCCGCCACCGAAAACCAATACGCCACCTTCTGGCAAGCCTTCGGTGCCGTGCTGAAAGAAGGCCTGGGCGAAGACCACGCCAACCGCGAGCGCATCGCCCGCCTGCTGCGCTATGCGTCCACCACCAGCGATGCACCCACCGTCTCGCTGGCCGACTACAAGGCGCGCATGAAAGACGGCCAGAAAGCCATCTACTACCTCACCGCCGACACCCCCACCGCCGCGCGCCACAGCCCGCAACTGGAGGTGTTCCGCAAGAAAGGCATCGAAGTGCTGCTCATGACCGACCGCGTGGACGAGTGGTCGCTCTCCTACCTGCGCGACTTCGACGGCACCCCCTTGCAATCCGTCGCCAAGGGCGCTGTCGACCTGGGCGACTTGCAGGACGAAGCCGAAAAGCAGGCCGCCGAACAGGCCGCCGAAGCCGTCAAGCCCCTGCTCGACAAGCTGAAAGACACGCTGAAAAACCAGGTGGAAGACGTGCGCGTCACCACCCGCCTGGTCGAATCCCCCGCCTGCCTCGTCGTCAAAGACGCCGCCATCAGCCTGCAACTGGCCCGCATGCTCAAACAAGCCGGCCAAAACGTGCCGGACACCAAACCCGTGCTGGAAATCAACCCCGAGCACCCGCTGGTGAAAAAACTCGAAGGCAGCGCGCACTTTGACGACCTGGCCCACATCCTGTTCGACCAGGCGGTGCTGGCCGAAGGCGGCCTGCCCGACGACCCCGCCGCGTATGTGCGGCGGGTGAATGCGCTGCTGGTCTGAGTGATGCGCCAGGCGCGGCGTTACCGGTTGCGCGACTGGCTCGCCAGCTCGTAGCCCGTGCTGCGCCCGCCGCCCGGCGACCTCACCAGCACGCCCAGTGCGAGCAAAGCGTTGATGTCGCGCAGCGCGGTGTCGGGCGAACACTTGGCCATTGCCGCCCACTTGCTGCTGGTGAGCTTGCCCTGAAAGCCATCAAGCAAGCGGTTGAGCAGCTTGACTTGCCGCTCGTTCAGCGGCGTGGCCGCCCAACGTTGCCAGAAGCGCGCCTTGAGCAGCACCGCATCCAGCGTGAACTGCGCGCTGGTGAGGGCACGCCCAAGCGTGTCGAGGAACCAGCTCAGCCAGTCGGTCACATCCAGCGTGCCCTTCTGCGTGCGCTCCAGCACCTCGTAGTAGTTTTGGCGCTCGCGCTGGATCTGGGCCGACAGGCTGTAGAAACGCTGTGAGCTGCCGTCGGCGCGCGCCAGAAACAGATCGCCCACGGCGCGGGCGATGCGCCCATTGCCATCGTCAAACGGATGCAGCGTGACAAACCACAGGTGCGCGAGGCCTGCCTTCACGAGCGCGGGCTCCCCCGTTTCCTCATTCGCCCACGACAGGAATTTCGCCATCTCGACCGGCAACGCGGCAGCAGGCGGCGCTTCGTAATGCACCTGGCGTCGTCCGACAGGCCCGGACACCACCTGCATCGGCCCATCGGCATCGTTGCGCCACTGGCCAATGGCAAGCTTGCTCATGCCCGAATAACCGGTCGGGAACAATGCCGCATGCCAGCCGAACAGCCGCTCGGCGGTCAGCGGTTCGGCGGCGCAGGAAGTGGCGTCGAGCACCATCTCCACCACCCCTTCGACATGCCTGTCTACCGGAGTCACCGCCCCAATGTCCACACCCAGGCGGCGAGCAATGGACGAACGCACCGACTCGACGTTCAGCACTTCGCCTTCGATCTCGCTGGTCTTGACCACGTCCTCCGTCAGCGCGGAAAGACTGGCCTGATCGCGCAGCGCCAGCCCCACGTCCGCCAGACGCCCCATCAACATGCCCTGAGCATGGCTGACCTCCGTCAGCCGTTCGGCCAGGGCAGGCAAGTCATAGCGCCAGCAGGGCCAGTCAGCGATTTGCCAGATATAGCGCATTTGTCCGCAATTCATGCGGAGATTAAACAGCCTATTCACCGCAAGCACAAGCCATTCACCGCACACAGCGCGGCGAATAGCTCGTGCCGAAGGTTCACGGTAGCTCGGCGGGCTACAGCAGAACAGCGTGGGATGGCGTGAACGAGATTCCGGAATCACGTCCTGATCGCACAAACAAAAACGCCTAGTCAGAAAAGACTAGGCGTTGAAAGACTGGTGGTGTAGTTCCCCTTTAGAAGAAACCTCCCTGCCGTACAGGCAGGGAAACTGTGGGCATGATTGTATACGATGCGGGCATCCGGGTGCACTTT
>JAUNTQ010000151.1 GCA_030538605.1 Pseudomonadota bacterium | reverse complement strand
GCTTCGCGCATGTCGTCGGTTTCGGGCTTGAAGGCCAGGCCCCACACGGCCACCGTCTTGCCGCGCAGATCGCCACCGTAGTGCAGCGCGATGCGCTCGGGCAGCACGCGGCGCTGCGCGTCGTTGCGGCGCTCCACGGCGGCCAGCAGCTCGGGCTCGAAGCCGACGCCGCGCGCGGTGTGGATGAGCGCCTTCACGTCCTTCGGAAAGCAGCTGCCGCCATAGCCCACGCCGGGATAGATGAAGTGGTAGCCGATGCGCGGGTCGCTGCCGATGCCGCGGCGCACGGCCTCCACGTCGGCGCCCAGGCGTTCGGCCAGGCCCGCGATTTCGTTGATGAAGCTGATCTTGGTGGCCAGCATGGCGTTGGCGGCGTACTTGGTCAGCTCGGCGCTCTTCACGTCCATCACCACGATCTTGTCGTGGTTGCGGTTGAAGGGCGCATACAGCTCGCGCAGGCGCGCCTCGGCCTCGGCGCTGGCGGTGCCGATGACGATGCGGTCGGGCCGCTGGCAGTCGGCGACGGCCGCGCCTTCTTTCAGAAACTCGGGGTTGCTGACCACGTCGAAGGCGATGCTCTGGCCGCGCTGGTGCAGCACGGCGCGCACGGCGTCGGCCACCTTGTCTGCGGTGCCCACGGGCACGGTGGATTTGTTGACGATGGTCTTGGGCGCGGCCATGTGCGTCGCAATGGTGCGGGCCACGGCCAGCACGTGTTGCAGGTCGGCACTGCCGTCTTCGTCGGGCGGTGTGCCGACGGCCAGGAAGATGAGCTCGCCATGCGCCACGCCCAGAGCCGCGTCGGTGGAAAAGCGCAGGCGCTGGGCGCGCTGGTTGGCGATGACGAGCGGCGTGAGGCCCGGCTCGTGAATGGGGATGCGCCCGGCTTGCAGCGCGGCCACCTTGGCGGCGTCGATGTCGATGCACACCACGTCGTGCCCCACGTCGGCCAGCACGGCGCCCTGAACCAGACCGACGTAGCCGGTGCCGAAAACGGTGACTTTCATATCGATTTAAGCGTTGTGTGGGGTTTGGAGGCCGCCCAATACCGGACGCGAAGGACGCAAAGGATTCGCGAAGGACGCGAAAAAGAAAAACCAGATTTAAAAGTCAGACGCTTCTCGCTCCCTCCCCCACTGTGGGAGGGTGGGGGCCCACCACGGCGGGTTGATCGAAGGTGGTCAGCCCCCATCCCAGCCTTCCCCCAGCGGGGGAAGGGGCCAACAGCCCAAGCGCCTGCCGGCTTATTGAGGGGATGGGCCATAAAACCCCCGATACCAATCCACGAAGCGTGCCACGCCTTCGTGAACCGGGGTGGACGGCGCAAAGCCTACCCAGGCGGCGAGGGCGCGCGTGTCGGCGGCGGTGCTGTGCACGTCGCCGGGTTGCTGGGGCAGCATGTTTTTCTGCGCCGTGATACCCAGCGCGGCTTCCAGCGCGGCGATGAAGTCCATCAGCACCACGGGCGCGCCGCCGCCGATGTTGAACAGGCGAAACGGCGCGCTGCTGGTGCCGGGGCTGGGCGCGACGGGGTTGTAGGCGGCGTCGGGCGCGGCGGGCTTGTCCAGCACGCGCAGCACGCCTTCGACGATGTCGTCGATGTAGGTGAAGTCGCGCACCAGCTGGCCGTAGCCGTACACGTCGATCGGCTCGCCGGCCAGCATGGCGCGGGTGAACTTGAACAGCGCCATGTCGGGCCGGCCCCAGGGGCCGTAGACGGTGAAAAAGCGCAGGCCGGTGGTGGGCAGGCCGTAGAGGTGCGCGTAGCTGTGGGCCATGACCTCGCCCGCCTTCTTGGTGGCGGCGTAGTAGCTCACGGGGTGGTCGACCGCGTCGCTTTCGGCATAGGGCAGCTTGGCGTTGCCGCCGTACACGCTGGAGCTGCTGGCAAACACCAGGTGCTGCACTTGGGCTGCGCGGCAGCCTTGCAGCACGTGGGCAAAGCCGAGCAGGTTGCTGTCGGTGTAGTCGCCCGGCTGGTCGATGGAGTAGCGCACGCCGGCCTGCGCGGCCAGGTGCAGCACGCGCTGCGGCTTGACGCGGGCGAACAGATCGACCATGGCCGCGCGGTCGGCCACGTCAAGCTTTTCAAACGCGAAGCCGGGCATGGCTTGCAGGCGCTGAAGGCGCGCGGCTTTCAGCGCCGGGTCGTAATAGGCGTTGAGGTTGTCGATGCCCAGCACTTGCTGCCCGCGCGCCAGCAGACGCTGGGCAACGTGCATGCCGATGAAGCCGGCGCAGCCGGTAATTAAAGTGTTCATGGCCGCGCGGCCCCGGCGGGCTGCCAGGTGTAGAGGTAGTGCGCCGGCGGCATGCCGGCGGGCACCATGTGAAAGGGCAGGTGGATCGAGTCGATCGCCTGCGGCGCGATGTCGGCCTGCGCCTGGTCCCACCAGTCGGGCTGGGCGCGGTCGGTGCGCGAAATCAGCAGCCAGCCCTGGCCTTGCGCGCGGGCGCGCTCGACCTGCGCGGCCACGCAGGGCGTGACCTCTTGCGCGTCGGCGTTGCAGGCGCTCACCGTGGCGGCGGGAAAGCGCGTGCGCAGCATGCCGGCCATCATGTGGTCGGACGCCACGATGGCGCTGCGCCCGTCGTAGCCCGCCTGCCGCAGCGCGGTGGCCAGCTCGGCGGCGGGGTGGTTCAGCTCGTCGGGCTCACCGCGCAGGCCGCTGAACCACGGGCGCAGCCCGGCGGCCACCAGCAGCACCAGCGCCAGCCCCACGATGGCGGCGGTGTAGCGCCCGCCGCGCGGGTGCTGCTGCAGCTCGGGCCGGGCGGCAAACGCGGCCAGTGGCACCACGCACAGCAGCGGCAGAATCCAGCGCCCCTTGAAGCTGGTGACGCCCGCAGCCAGCACCATGCCCAGCAGCGCCAGCAGCACCAGCGCCAGATAGCGCCCGAACACCTGGTGCGCCCACGGCGCCGCGGGCACCAGGGGCTGGCGCCACCAGGCGCTGCGAAACGCCCACAGCGCCAACAACGCGAACAGCGCCAGCGTGGCGGCCAGGCCGTCAAGCAAGGACAGCAGCCCGGTGCCCAGCCGCCGCTCGGGCTGGATCTGCATCTTGCCGATGGTGCCGCTGGTGGCCTCCTGCAGGTGCGACAGCAGCCACAGCGCGTGCGGCAGCACCACCAGCAGCCCCACGATGGGCGCCCACCACCAGCCGCGTGCCAGCAGCGCGCGGCGCGCCTCGGGCACCGACAGCGCGGCCGCCAGCATGGCGCCGGCCACCAGCGCAAAGCTGTACTTGGCCAGCAGGCCGCAGGCGCACACCAGGCCCAGCCAGGCAAAGTCGGCGGGCCGGCCGCGCTTGACGATGCGCAGCAGCAGCCACCAGGCACCGCAGGTCATGGCGGTGACCAAAATCGTGTGGGTCTGGTCGCGGATCGAATACCAGCCCAGCGCCGGCATCAGCAGCATGCTGGCCGACGCCCACCAGGCGCCGCGCGGGCCCAGCAGCTCGCGTCCGGCCAGGTACATCAGCACGTAGGTCAGCGCCAGCAGCGCGTGCTTCAGAAAAGACAGCGCCAGCACGCTGGGGCCCAGCACCTGGTTGACGCCCCACTGCAGCCAGGTGTAGAGCGGCGGCTGCGCGCCATAGCCCCACTGCAACTGCTGCGACCAGAGCATCTGCTCGGCCTCGTCCCACTTGAGCGCGGGCGAGACGGCCACCCGCACCAGCACGTGCGCCAGCGCCAGCGCCAGCAGCCAGACCAGCGGGCGGGCGATGGGCGAGCGGTCGGACAGCGAGCCGGGCGTGGCGGCGAGGACGTTCATGAAAGGCGGGGGGAAGGCCGCCGCCGGCGGGCGCGGCAGCGGTGCAAGGCAAAATCGGCGCATTATCCCGCCTGCTTTCAGCGCCCACCCATGACCAGCCCCCACACCCCGGTGCCCGATGTGTCCATCGTGGTGCCGATCTTCAACGAGGTCGACAACCTGCCCGATCTGGTGGCGCGCATCGGCCGCGCCATGGCGGGGCAGCCGCTGTCTTTCGAGCTGCTGGCCGTCGACGACGGATCGACCGACGGCAGCCGCGCCAAACTGTGCGAGCTGGCCGCCGCCACGCCCTGGCTGCGCCCGGTGCTGCTGGCGCGCAACTACGGCCAGTCGAGCGCGCTGCAGGCCGGCTTCGACCGCGTGCGCGGGCGCTACGTGGTCACGCTCGATGCCGACCTGCAGAACGAGCCGGACGACATCCCCCTGCTGCTGAATCGGCTGGAAACCGACCCCGACGTAGACATGGTCAGCGGCTGGCGCAAGGACCGGCAGGACGCCGAAATCTCGCGCAAGCTGCCGTCCCGCATCGCCAACAAGCTGATTTCCAACGCCACCGGCGTGCACCTGCACGACTACGGCTGCGCGCTCAAAGCCTACCGCCGCCCCATCATCGACCGCATCCGCCTGTATGGCGAGCTGCACCGCTTCATCCCCTCGCTGGCCAAAGAGGCGGGCGCGCGCATCACCGAAGTGCCCGTGCGCCACCACGCGCGCACGGCGGGCGTCAGCAAATACGGCATCGACCGCACCTTCCGCGTCATTCTGGATTTGATCCTGATCGTCTTCTTCATGCGCTACCGCCAGCGCCCGCTGCACGCCTTTGGCGGGCTGGGCCTGTGGCTGGTGGCGCCGGGCGGGCTGATCCTGCTGTGGCTGCTGGTTCAGAAGCTGCTGGGCGAAGACATCGGCGGGCGCCCGCTCTTGCTGGTGGGCGTGATGCTGCTGCTGATGGGCGCGCAGATGATCGTCGCCGGGCTGATCGGCGAGCTGCTGACGCGCATCTACCACGAAGCCGGTGGCGCGCCACAATTCCATGCCGAGGAATATATGCCGGGTCAAGCATCAAAAACGCCTTCAGCGCCCGCCCATCAAGCGCCAGAAGCTACTCAAACCATAGCGTGAAGCGCCCGCACAAGGCCCTGCTGCGCGGCCTGCTGGGGCTGGCGCTGCTGGCCGCCGTGCTGGCGCTGGCCGACCCCGCGCGCGTGCTGGCGCAGCTGCGGCAGGCGCACCCGGGCTGGTTGGCGGCGGGGCTGGCGGCGGCCATCGC
>JAUNTQ010000150.1 GCA_030538605.1 Pseudomonadota bacterium | reverse complement strand
GCGTCCACCAGCCAGTTGCAGTGGGTGATCGACGCCTACCTGGTGGTGCTGGCCGCGCTGATGATGTTCTCCGGCGCGCTGGGCGACCGCGTGGGCCGCCGCCGTGTGCTGATGCTGGGGCTGACGATTTTTGGCGCCGGATCGGTGCTGTGTTCGCTCGCCAGCAGCCCGCTCATGCTGATCGCCATGCGCGCGCTGCAGGCCGTGGGCGGCTCCATGCTGGCGCCGGTGGCGCTGTCCATCATCACCAACACCTTCAGCGACCGCGCCGAGCGCGCGCAGGCCATCGGCCTGTGGGGCGGGGTCATGGGCATCGGCATGGCGCTGGGGCCCATCGTGGGCGGCGCGCTGGTGGACGCCATCGACTGGCGCGCGGTGTTCTGGATCAACGTGCCCATCGTGCTGCTGGCGCTGGCGCTGGTGCACCGCGTGGTGCCCGAGTCGAAGGGCGACGACGCCGGCCGCATCGACGTGGCGGGCCAATTGCTGGCCATTGCGGCGCTGGCCAGCCTGACGTTCGCCATCATCGAAGGCGGCGAGCGCGGCTTCACCGCCTGGCCGGTGCTGGTGTCGGCGGGCGTGGCGCTGGCGGCGGGCGCGGCCTTCGTGGCGGTGGAGCGGCGCGTGGCCAGCCCGCTGCTCGATCTGCGCTTTTTTGGCTCTGCCCCGTTTGCGCTGGCCACGGTCATCGCGGTGCTGGCGTTTTTTGCCTTCGCGGGTTTTCTGTTCGTGGCCACGCTGTATCTGCAGAACGAGCGCGGGCTCAGTCCGCTGCACGCGGGCCTGGCGACCTTGCCGATGGCGCTGGCCAACGCGGCGTGCGCGCCGCTGTCGGGCTGGCTGGTGGGCAAGGTGGGCAACCGCCGGCCCATGACGGCGGCCGCCGCGTTGATGGCCGTGTCGGCGGCGATGCTGCTGCGGCTGGAGCCCGCGACCTCGCTGGCCTGGTTCATCGCCGCAGGCGTGTGCATGGGCATGGCCGTGGGCCTGGTCAACGCGCCCATCACCAACACGGCGGTGTCGGGCATGCCGCCCAGCCACGCGGGGGTGGCTGGTGCCACGGCGTCCACTGCGCGGCAACTGGGGCAGTCGCTGGGCGTGGCGGTGCTGGGCGCGCTGCTCAACGCCGGCATGCAAAAGGGGCAGGCGTTTGCCGATGCCTCGCACGCCGGCTGGTGGCTGCTGCTGGCCGCCGCACTGCTGATCGGCGTGCTGGCCGTGCTGGGCACCACGGCGCGCGCCCGGGCGTCAGAGGCGCGGGTGGCGGCGCAGATTGGCCGCGGGTAGGGGCATGCAGCGCCGTCAATGAAGGCCGCGGGCGTGAGGTCATGCACCGCAGGTGATCCATAAAAAATATAGCTGTTTGCGCACGTAATACAACATCTTCAATAATAAAAGTATCTGAAAACTTTTTATACCATGCGCAAACAGCTATTGCTTTTACTTGATTGGCCAGAAGTCTCAGACTGAAGCTGCCGAGCGATGGACGGGCTTGGCCCCTTCCCCCGCTGGGGGAAGGCCGGGATCGGGGCCACCCTGCTGACACCCATCAGCGGGATGGCCCTCACCCAACCCTCTCTCCCAAAGGGAGAGGGCGCAACAGCCGGACGCGGCGCCGTCTGGGACTTCTTGCCAATCAAGTGTTTTATATGCCTCGCCCAAACGCCCATCAGCCACCGGGGCGGCTGAGTTTTCGCATCGCCAGTTCGGTGCGGTTGCGGGCGTGAAACTTTTCCATGATGCGGCTGACGTGGTTGCGCACCGTGCCTTCGGCGAGGAACACCGTGGCGCCGATCTGCCGGTTGGTCATGCCCTGGCACAGCAGGTCGAGGATGCGCTGCTCCTTGTCGGTGAGCGCTTCGTCCAGCGCGCCGCGCCCGGGCGCCGGCACCGGCGGGCGGGGCGCGGCCTCGCCGGCGGCCAGCACACGAAAGCGGTCGAGCACCTTGCAGGCGATGGTGGGCGACAGGCGCGATTCGCCGCGGTGCACCGCGCGCACGGTTTCCAGCACCTCGGCTTCGGTCGCGTCCTTGAGCAGGTAGGCGTGCGCGCCGGCCTGAATGGCGTCGAACACCAGCTCGTCGTGGTCGAACGTGGTCAGCACCACCACGCGCGTGGCGGGCTGCTCGGCGGCGATCCGGCGCGTGGCCACCACGCCGCTGGCCACCGGCATCTGCAAGTCCATCAGCACCACGTCCGGCGCCAGCTGCCGCGCCATCTCGATGGCCTGCGCGCCGTCGGCGGCCTCGCCGACGACGCAAATGCCCGGCTCGGCGCCCAGCATCAGCGACAGGCCCCGGCGCACCAGGGGCACGTCGTCGGCAATCAGCAGGCGCAGGGGCGTGGGGTGGCGGGCGGTCATGGTGTTTCGCGCGGGGTGGCGGGCAGGGTGTGAAGGGCGGGGCGTCGGTCAGAATGTGTCGGCATGGTCAGCCTAATCCCGCGACACCCGCCGACACCGTGACGAACGGCACTTTGCCACCGGAAATTTGTAACGGCCCGCGCACGCCGGGCGCGCGCATCGCCAGCGGCTGGCGCCACCTCGATCCACGCCGACACCTGGGCGCGGCGGTGGGCTGGGCGGTGTTTGCCGTGGTGATGGTGGCGGCGATCGCGTCGGGCCAGCTGGTGGCGCGCGAGGCCGAGCGCCAGGCGCGCCGCAGCGCCGAGCAGTTGCTGACGCAGTTCGCGGCGCAGATCCAGCACGGGCTGGCCCAGGGCGTGGCCACGCGGCAATCCATCCTGCTGGCGTCGGCCATGCAGATCGCGGTGGCCAGCGACCGGGGCGACGTGGCGGTGCGGCGCCACCTGCAGGCGGTGCGGGCGCAGTTTCCTGAACTCGCCTGGCTGGCGGTGGCCGACGCGCACGGCCGCGTGACCGCCGCCACCAGCGACGCGCTGGCCGGCCAGCAGGTGGCGCAGCAGGTCTGGTTTGCGCAGGGCCGGCAGGGGCGCTTCGTGGCCGACAAGCCGGTGGCCGATGCGGCGGCGCAGCCGGTGGTGGTGCTGGCGGTGCCGATCCAGGCCGCCGACGGGCGCGTGGTGGGCGTGCTGGGCGCGGGCCTGTCGTGGGCCTGGGTCGAGCGCCTGCAAGCCGCGCTGCTGCAGGGGCTGGACCCGGCGCGCTCGTTGCAGGCGGTGCTGCTGGCTGGCGACGGCACGGTGCTGCTCGGCCAGCCCGGCTGGGCCGGCCAGGCGCTGCCGGGCGGGCGCGTGCCGCCGCAGCCAGAGCGCTACCTGAGCGGCCAGCGCGCGCAGCCGCAGGCGCCGCTGGCCGAGCCGGCGTGGTCGGTGCTGATCCGGCAGGACGCGGCCACGGCGCTGGCGCCGGCGCGCGCGGCGGGGCGGCTGGTGTTTTCGATCGTGCTGCTGACGGGGCTGCTGGCTGCGGCGCTGGCCATGCTGGCGTGCCGACGCCTGCTGCGCCGGCTGGTGGCGCTGGCCGAGCAGGCCCGGGCGCTGCGGCGCGGCGAGCGCACGCAGCTGGACGTGCCCGCCGGCGGCGACGAGGTCGGCGCCATCGCGCTGGCGCTGTCCGACGCCGTGGCGCACCTGCAGCGCGAAAAGCTGGCCCTGCAAGCGCTCAACGCCGAGCTGGACGCCCGCGTGCTGGAGCGCACGGCGCGCATGGCCGAGCAAACGCGCCTGGCCGAGGCCACCCGGGCGCGGCTGCGCCTGGCGCGCGAGCTGCACGACACGCTGGCGCATTCGCTGGTGGCGCTGCTGACGCAGATTCGGCTGGTGCGCAAGCTGCACGGGCGCATGTCGGCCGAGCAACTGGACGCCGAACTCGACGAAGCCCAGGCGGTGGCGCTGCGCGGGCTGTCGGAAACGCGCGCCACCATCGCGCAGATGCGCCAGCACGACGTGAACGACGTCGGCCTGGGCGCGGCGCTGCAACAGCTGCTCACGCAGCTGCACGCACGCACCGGCCTGCGGCTGGACTGCGCCATCGACCCGCAGGCGGCCCACCTGGGCGGCGGGCACGCCCGGCTGGCGCTGCGCATCGCGCAAGAGGCGCTGTCGAACATCGAGCGCCACGCCCACGCCCGCTGCGTGCGGCTGCGCCTGCACCGGGGCGCGGACACGGGCGGCGGCTCGTGCATCCGCCTGGAGATCGAAGACGACGGTGCGGGCTTCGACCCCCAGGCGCCCACGCCGGGCCACTACGGCGTGCAGGGCATGCGCGAGCGCGCCGCGCTGATGGGCGCGCAGCTGGACCTGAACAGCCGCCCCGGCCACGGCACGCGGCTGGTGCTGCACTTTGGCGCCTGAGCCGCGCCCGTGGTGCGCGCGCGTGACGAACGTCATCGACACGCCGTGACAAAACGCACTGGGCCGGCGCGCCGCGCCTGCCTACATTGCCGGGGTGGGCGCCGGGCGGGCCACCGCACCGCCTCGCGCAGTGGCCTCGGTCGCCCCCCCTGGAGCCATCGGCGGCTTGAAACCGCCCGCACGCGGGGCGTAAGCTTTGGCGCGGTGCCCGGCACGCGCTGCGCCGCACGCCATCTTTCATCTCTTTTTTTGGTGTTCAAGCCGTGACCCATCGCCGCACCCTGTTGTCCCTCGCCGCGCTGCTTTCGCTGGCCGCGCTGGCGCCCGCCGTTCAGGCCCAGACCCCGCCGCCGGCCCCTCGCGAACCCGGCGGCCCGCTGCTGGCCGAGCAGCCGCCGGCAGACTGGATCGAGTACGACGACACCACCGTCACCCCCGTGCTCGACGACGTCAGCCGCCACCTGCACGCCGTGCGCCAGGCGCTGAACGGCAAGGACCAGGCCCGCGCCGCGCAAGAGATGCACGCCGCCGCCCGCGCCCTGCAGGCGCAGGCCGAGCGCGCCGCCCAGCTCGACCGCCAGCGCGCCGCCGCCGACCTGAAAGCCGCGCGCGAAACGCACGCGCGCATGCAGGCACTCACGCAGCGGCTGGATGCCGTGTCCGGGCAGATCAAGGCCGGCCAGGTCACCAGCACCGCCGCGCTCGACAAGGTGCTCGACCAGGCCGCCCGCGCCGACCTCGAGCGCCGCTGGCTGGTCAGCGACGTGCGCACCTGGTACCCCGTGGCGGGCCAGCCGCAGC
>JAUNTQ010000149.1 GCA_030538605.1 Pseudomonadota bacterium | reverse complement strand
TCGGGCTTGCGGCGCTCCAGCGGGGTCATGCTGTTGATGATGCCTTCCTTGCGCTTGATGTCTTTTTCGGCGCGCGCCAAGTCGGCGTCGGTGGCCTTGCCCGCCAGTTGCGAGGGCAGCTTGTCCATCAGGCTGCCCAGGCCGCCCATTTGCTTCATTTGTTGCAGCTGGCCGAGAAAGTCTTGCAGATCGAAGCCGCCGCTCTTGACCTTGTCGGCCAGCTTTTTGGCGGTCTCGATGTCCACGCCCGCCGTGACCTGCTCGACCAGCGCCAGCACGTCGCCCATGCCCAGGATGCGGCCCGCGTGGCGCTCGGCGTCGAACACTTCCAGGCCGTCGATTTTCTCGCTCACGCCCGCAAACTTGATGGGCGCGCCGGTGATCTGCCGCACCGACAGCGCCGCGCCGCCGCGCGAGTCGCCGTCCATCTTGGTCAGCACGATGCCGGTGAGCGGCAGCGCCTCGCTGAAGGCCTTGGCGGTGTTGGCCGCGTCCTGGCCCTGCATGGCATCGACGACGAACAGCGTCTCGACGGGCTTGAGCGCGCCGTGCAGCAGCTTGATCTCGGCCATCAGCGCTTCGTCAATCGCCAGCCGGCCAGCGGTGTCGACGATGAGCACGTCGTAGAAGTGCTTCCTGGCGTGGTCGAGCGCGGCGCGGGCGATGTCGAGCGGCTTTTGCTCGGGCGTGGACGGGAACCAGTCGGCCCCGGCCTGCGCCGTCACCGTCTTGAGCTGCTCGATGGCAGCGGGGCGGTACACGTCGCCCGAGACGGTGAGCACCTTCTTCTTGCGCTTTTGCGTGAGGTGGCGCGCCAGCTTGGCGGTGGTCGTCGTCTTGCCCGAGCCTTGCAGGCCGCTCATCAGGATGACGGCGGGTGGCTGCGCTGCCAGGTTGAGGTCGGCCACGCCCTCGCCCATCGTCGCGGCCAGCTCGCGGTTGACGATGCCCACCAGCGCCTGGCCGGGTTTCAGGCTACCCAGCACCTCCTGGCCCATGGCCTTGTCCTTGACGCGGGCGATGAAGTCGCGCACCACGGGCAGGGCCACGTCGGCCTCCAGCAGCGCCATGCGCACCTCGCGCAGCATGTCCTGCACGTTGCTTTCGGTGATGCGGGCCTGGCCGCTGATCTTCTTGACCAGGCCGGAGAGTTTGTCGGTGAGGGTGGAGGCCATATCGGTGATCCGGCGCGGCGGTGCAGCGCATCAAGAGAAGAAATCAGAGGGCCGCGGAGCAGGCCGTTCGGGGGCCGCCGCGGAGCGGGCTTGGCCCGGCCGCTGGCGGCGTCCCCCCTGCAAGGGGGGAAGGCGCGTCAGCGCCTCAGGGGGGTAAACTTATTTTGATGATTCTAGCCAGCGCCTCCCCTGTCGGGCTGTTGCTCAGTGCCGCGGCGGCGCTGGCTTATGCCGTGCCCGCGCTGGCGGCGCGCACCATTGGCGGGCTGGCGGCGCGGCGCGTGCTGTGGCTGGCCTGGGCCTTGCACGGTCTGCTGCTGGGCTGGGGGCTGTGGGGCGGGCAGCCGCGTTTCGGGTTTGCGCCGGCGCTGTCCATCACCGTGTGGCTGACGCTGACGGTGTATGCCGTGGAAAGCCAGTGGTATCCGCAGATGCGCGCGCGCTGGGCGCTGGCCGGTTTTGGCGCAGCGGCCATCGTGCTGGCGCTGCTGTTTCCGGGCGCGCCGCTGCCGCACACCAGCTCGCCCCTGCTGCCGCTGCACTGGGCGCTGGGCATTGCCGCCTATGGCCTGTTTGCCGCCGCCGTGGCGCATGGCTGGCTGATGGCGCGCGCCGAGGCGCAGATGCGCCACGCCGCGCCGGCAGCCGACACCGGGCTGCCCCTGCTCACGCTGGAGCGGCTGATGTTCCGCTTCATCGGCGCGGGCTTCGTGCTGCTGACGCTCACGCTGGTGGCGGGCCTGCTGTTTGGCCAGCAGCTGCATGGCGAGGCCTACACCGGCTGGCGCTGGGACCACAAGCGCAGCTTCACCGTGCTGTCGTGGCTGACGTTTGCCGCGCTGCTGCTGGGGCGCTGGCGCTTTGGCTGGCGCGGGCGGCGCGCGGTGCACATGCTGTACGTGGGCGCGGCGCTGCTGCTGCTGGGCTATGTGGGTTCGCGCTTCGTGCTGGAAGTGCTGCTGGGGCGCGCGGCATGAGCCTGAAGCTGCTGATCGTGCTGCTGGCGGTGCTGGCCGGGGTGTGGCTGTTCAAGCGCGGGCGACGCCTGCCGGATGCGCCCAGGCCGCCGCGCCCCGCCAGCCGGCCCGCCCTGCCCATGGTGCGCTGCGCGCGCTGCGGCACGCATGTGCCGGGCAATGAGGCGCTGCCTGGCCGCAGCGGCAGCTATTGCAGCGCCGCGCACCGCCAGGAAAGCGAGGGCGCGTGACACGCGAGCGCCCGGCGCGGGAGCAGCAGCACACCTGGTTTGGCAGCTCGTCGCTGCCGCCATCGGTCATGCCCATGTCCCTGCCGGTGCAGCCAGGCGCGCCGCTGTCGCCCGAGCCCGATCTGACCGGCTTTGCGCGGCTGTGGAAGGCCTTCATGACGGCGCGCGTGGTGCTGGCCACGGCCATTTTGGGCCTGCACCTGTCGCTGCACTTCATGGTGCGGCCGCAGGCTTCGTGGCTGCTGGCGCTGTGCCTGGCCTATCTGGCCGTGACGGTGGCGGTGCGCGTGCTGGGGCAGCCGCGCCCGCCGGGGCGGCGTTTCGACACGCAGTGGCTGGTGACGGCGGGCATCGACCTGGCCTTCTTCGTATGCCTGCAGCTGCAACAGGGTGCCAACATCAACTACACGCCGCTGCTGGCGCTGCCGGTGCTGATGTCGGCGCTGATGGGCTCGCGGCCCGTGGCGCTGGGCACGGCGGCGCTGGTCACGCTGGGGCTGCTGGGCCATGCGGGCTGGATCGCCAACACCGACTCGTGGGCCGGCGCATCCGAAATCGTGCAGGCGGGCCTGGGCGGGGCCGGCCTGCTGCTGCTGGCGCTGCTGACCAACCAGCTGGCCACGCGCCTGGCGCGCGAGGAAAGCCGGGCGCGCCGCAGCCGGGCCGAGGCGCAGATGCAGTCGCTGGTGAACAACATGGTGATCGAGGCCTTGCCCGACGGCGTGCTGGTGGTGGACGCAGCCCACCTGGTGCGCGCGGCCAACCCGGCGGCGCGGCTGATGCTGGGCTCCGACCACGAGGTCACGCCGCACCTGTTTGGCCTGGACGACAACCCCGCCTGGGCGCAGCTGGCGCGCATCGCGCAGCGCACCTTCCGCGACGGCCCGGTGGACTCGGTGGATGTGACGCTGCACCACGAAGACCGCCACGGCAGCCTGGTGCAGGTGCGCACGCAGCGCACGCCCGCGCTGGGCGACGACGGGCGCAGCCTGTGCGTGATGTTCATGCAGGACTTGCGCGAGATGCAGGCGCGCCTGCGCACCGAAAAGCTCGCCGCCATGGGCCGCATGTCGGCGGCGGTGGCGCACGAGATTCGCAACCCGCTGGCCGCCATCGCGCAGGCCAACGCGCTGCTGGCCGAAGACCTGCACGCCCCCGCCCAGCAGCGCCTGACCGACATGGTGCGCCAGAACGCCGAGCGCCTGGGCCACATCGTGCATGACGTGCTCGACATCGTGCGCGTGCAGGGCGCGCCCGACACCGAAGAGCCGCACCAGGCGCTGGAGCTGGACGGCGCCGCCGCCACCTTCGCGGGCGAATGGGCGCAGCAGCACCGCAGCGGCGCGCGCCTGCGCATCAGCCTGCATGCCGATGGCGTGCATGTGCGCTTCGCGCCCGAGCACCTGCGGCGCATTCTGGTCAACCTGCTGGACAATGCCGCGCGCTATGCCAGCGCGCGCAAGGGCGCCATCCAGGTGGGCACCCTGTCCACGCGGCACGGGCCGGCCATGCTCATGGTGTGGAGCGATGGCCCGCCCATGGAAGCCAGCGTGCAGCGCCACTTGTTCGAACCCTTTTTCTCCTCCGAAAGCCGCTCCAGCGGGCTGGGCCTGTTCATCTGCCGCGAGCTGTGCGAGCGCCACGGCGCGACCATCGGCTACGAGCGCACCACGCGCGAGCAGGGCGGCCAGACCGTGGAGGGCAACGAGTTCTTCGTGGGCCTGCGCCGCATGCATGGCCCGCACTCCAGCCTGACACCGCTCGACACCCGCCCATGACACAAGCCACGACACCCGCCCGCCTGCTGGTGGTGGACGACGAACCCGATCTGCGCACGCTCTACGAGCTGACGCTGCTGCGCGAAGGCCACGAAGTGCTGGCCGCCGGCACGCTGGCCGAGGCGCGCGAGCAGCTGGCGGCCCACACCTTCGACGTGGTCATCACCGACATGCGCCTGCCCGACGGCCTGGGCCTGGAGCTGCTGCGCGAGATGGCCGCCAGCCAGCGCCGCGAGCGCTGCATCATGATCACCGCCTACGGCTCGGCCGAAAACGCGGTGGAGGCGCTCAAGTGCGGCGCGTTCGACTACCTCACCAAGCCGGTCGATCTCAAGCAGTTTCGCGGCGTGGTGAACGCCGCCCTGCAAGCGCCCGGTGCCGCGCCTGCGCACACGGCCCGGCCCGCGCAGGCGACGGCATCCGCGCCCGCGCCTGCGCCCACACCCGAACCGCCGCCCGCCATCAACGCCGCCTTCGCCGCCGCCTTTCCGCCCATGGGCGACCCCTTTGTCGCGCCCGCCAGCGCCGCGCCTGCGCCCGCCGCACCCACGTCCGCACCCGCCCCCGAAGCGCCCCTGGACGCGGGCCAGGCCGCGCTCGCGCGCATGGTGGGCGAATCGGCCGCCATGCACACCGTCAAGCAGCGCATCGCCAAGGTGGCGCGCAGCATGGCCCCCGTGCTGGTGCATGGCGAATCGGGCACCGGCAAGGAGCTGGTGGCCGGCGCCGTGCATGCGTGCAGCCACCGCTCGGCCGGGCCGCTGGTGCCGGTGAACTGCGGCGCGATCCCTGAAAATCTGCTCGAAGCCGAGTTCTTCGGCGCGCGCAAAGGCTCGTACACCGGCGCCACCACCGACCGCGAGGGCTTCTTCCAGGCCGCGCGCGGCGGCACGCTGTTTCTCGACGAAATCGGCGACCTGCCCCTGGCCATGCAGGCCAAGCTGCTGCGCGCCATTCAGGAGCGGCGCGTGCGCGCGC
>JAUNTQ010000028.1 GCA_030538605.1 Pseudomonadota bacterium | reverse complement strand
TCACCGTCATGCTGCCCATCAGCGCCGCCGCCGTGGGCGTGCTGGCGCTGGGCGAAAGGCTGGGGCCGGCGCAGTGGGCAGCCTATGGCGTGGCGCTGGCGGGCGTGCTGCTGGCCACCGCGCCTTCACGCCTGGCCTGGCGGCGGCGGCCAGGCTGAGCGTGACGGGTTGACCGCAACCGGATCAGGGCGCCTTTGGCGTCAGGGACGTCAGCGTGGCCGTGACCTCCGCCACATGAAAGAACCCGACCAGGCCGGTCTGCACCACGATGCCGCTGCCCTTGGCACGCCACTCGGTCACCGAAGGTTTGGCGGTGTCGCCAGGAAAGTGGGAGAACTTGCAGGTGTCGAAGCTTCCGGCAGCCGTGGCAATGGTTTCCTGCCCGAGGTAGTTCACCACCAAATGGGCATCCCCCGGAAACGCATGGCTCTGGTTATCAGGGGTCAAGGTGTACATCGGGTTGCGCGTGGGCGGCGTCAGGACGGCGGTTTCCGGCTCGCCAGGCGTCGTGATCGGCGGGGTGGCGTAGGTGTCGCGCAGCACGGTGGTGACGCTGCCGTACTCCACTTCCACCATGCCGTCCAGGCCGATATACCGAACGGCCTGAACCGTCTTTTCCGGGGGCGTGCCGGAAGACGTGGCATCGCTTTCGGTGATCGTTTCCGAAATCTCGATCAAGCCGTCCTGGCCCGCAAAGCTGGCGGGCGACTTGACAGCGTACTGCACCGTGCGCTGACGGTCGTTCTGAAGAGCATAGGTGGCGGTGTAGCCGGCCCCGTCTGCATGCATTTGCGCGCCAAAGCAGTCGGACGCGTTGCCCGAGTTCGGCGTCACGGCGGGGGGCTGTTCGACCGGCGGCGCGGGTGCGGGGGCGGGGGGAGATGAATCGCCGCCGCCGCTGCCGCCGCAAGCGGTCAGTGCCACGGCACAGGCGGCCATCAGCATTTTCAGTCGAGCGCGGTGGTACATGCGTATTCCTTTGGATTGACAGCGGCCCTCGGCGTGAAGGCCAGTCAACGATGTTACAGCGCCCTGCATGGCGGCTCCACTGCAACGGCGCATGAACGGGAACTTGCCGCAGCCCATGGCCGCGCCGGGGGCGCCCTCTTTAAAAAAAAGCAACATTCTTGGGCGAAACCGCTTTTTCCCCTTGGAACGATGCTACTTATCCAGTAGCATGCGCATCAGCCGTGCGGTTGGCCCCATCACGCAGGCGAAAAAAGTGCAAACCCAACAAAGAGGATTCCCCATCATGGCAACTGCAAAGAAAGCCCCTGCCAAGAAAGCAGCCCCGGCCAAGAAGGCCGCCGCAGACAAGGCAGCCACCCCCGCCAAGAAGCGCACCCCCAACGCGGCTTTCGCCAAGCCCATGACGCCCAGCCCCGCGCTGGCCGCCGTCATCGGTGCCAAGCCCGTGCCCCGCTTCGAGGTGACGAAGAAGGTGTGGGAATACATCAAGGCGCACAACCTGCAAGACAGCGTGAACAAGCGCAACATCAACGCCGACGACAAGCTCAAGCCCATCTTCGGCAAGCCGCAGGTGACGATGTTCGAGATGACCAAGCTGGTCAACCAGCACCTGTCCTGATCCGCGCGCACGGCGCAGGCCTCAAGAAAAAACCGGCTCGATGAGCCGGTTTTTTTTTGCTTTGAGGACAAGCGACTTGGCAAAGCCCGTGATGCCCGCCCAGGCGCACAGGCACCAACCCAAGAAGCATGCGCTCTCACTCAACCCCGTCATTCCCGCGAAGGCGGGAATCCAGCCTCAGTGCATGTGCCAACGATGGATTCCCGCCTTCGCGGGAATGACGGAAAAAATGCGGGAATAAGAGGGAAATTGGGAGCGCAGACAAACGCCTGCAAATGGATGGCTTCGGCATCCATGCTGACGCGCCACGCGGTCAGCGCTTGCCGTCCTTGTCCTCGATGGCCGCCAGCGTGCTGCGGGTGGTGATGACCTGATCGCTCAGCACCACCTCGATCAGCGTGCCGCTCTCACGCGCCAGCGCGGCGCGCAGGGCGGGCTCGAACTGGTCGGTGCCCACCACGCGCTCGCCCGCGTAGCCGTAGCTTTGCGCCAGTTGCACGAAGTCGGGGTTGACCAGCCCGGTGCCGGCCTGGCGGTGCGGGTAGTCGCGCGCCTGGTGCATGCGGATAGTGCCGTACACGCCGTTGTTGAGCACGATGACGATGGTGCGCGCGCCGTATTGGTGGGCAGTGGCCAGCTCTTGCCCGTTCATCAGAAAGTCGCCGTCGCCCGCAAACGTCACGGCCAGCCGCCCGGTGGTGATGGCGCAGGCAATGCCGGCTGGCACGCCATAGCCCATCGCGCCGTTGGTGGGGGCCAGTTGCGTCTTGTGGCCTTTGGCAATGCCGTGATAGTGGAAGTAGCGGTGCAGCCAGCCGGCGAAGTTGCCCGCGCCGTTGGTCAGCGCTGCGTCTTCGGGCAGCAGCTTTTGCAGCGTGCAGATGATGGCGTGCATGTCCACCGGGCCGGGCAGCGCCTGTGGCTGCATGTTGGCGAGGTGGTCGGCATGCACGGCCTGCGTCCAGTCGCGCCACGGCACATCGGCCGGTGCGGCCAGCGCGGCCAGCGCGGCGGCGGCGGCGGGCAGGCTGGCGCACAGGGCCAGGTCGGGCTGGTAGACGCGGCCCAGCTCCTCGGCGCTGGCGTGGATATGGATGAGCTGCTGCTTCGGGCGCGGCACGCACAGCAGGCGGTAGCCGCTGGTGGTCATCTCGCCCAGGCGCGGGCCGATGGCGAGGATGAGATCCGCATCGGTGATTCGCTGGCCCAGCCGGGGGTTGATGGCAATGCCCACGTCGCCCGCATACAGCGGGTGGCGGTTGTCAAAGGTGTCCTGAAAACGCATGGCGTTGCCCACGGGCAGGTGCCAGGTTTCGGCAAAGGCCTGCAAATCGCGCGCGGCCTCGGGCGTCCAGCCGCCGCCACCGGCGATGACGATGGGGCGCTTTGCTTTTGAGAGCATTTCGCGCAGCTCATGCATGGCCTGCGGCGCAGGCTGATAGGCAGGCGGCTGCCAGCGCGGCATGGGCCTCAGGTCATCGGGCACGGCTTGGGTGAGCATGTCTTCGGGCAGCACCAGCACCACCGGGCCAGGGCGGCCATTGAGCGCGGTGGCAAAGGCGCGCGCCACGTATTCGGGCAGGCGCTCGGCGCTGTCGATGCGCTCCACCCGCTTGGCCATGCCGAACGCGCCGAAGAAGTCGCCGTAGCCCACTTCCTGAAACGCCTCGCGGTCGCGCTGGTCGCTGGCCACATCGCCCACGAACAACACCATAGGCGTGGAGTCTTGCGATGCCGTGTGTACGCCAATGCTCGCATTCGTCGCCCCCGGCCCGCGGGTGACGAAGCACACGCCGGGCTGGCGCGTGAGCTTGCCGTGCGCCTCGGCCATGAAGGCTGCGCCGCCTTCCTGGCGGCAGACGATGAAGTCGATCTGGTCGCGGTGGGCATAAAACCCGTCCAGCACGGCCAGATAGCTTTCGCCCGGCACGCCGAACGCATGGGTGACGCCCTGGGCCAGAAGGCATTCAACGAGAAGGTGGCCTGCGATGCGTTGGGTCATGCGGGGCATTATTGAACACCCTCCGAACGCCTGACGCTGGCCTGCCCTGGGCCACAGCGATGTATTGATAAAAAGTGAGCTGCTTGCGTAATTTATGAAACAGTTTCAGATATAAAACCATCTGAAATCAATTTAAAACGTACGCAAGAAGCTCACTTTTTATTTTCAGGCGAATGGCCACATGCCATGCGCACGGGTGGTCACGCACTTGTAACATTGTCCTTCCTCACACTTGACTGAAAAGGCCTTACCCATGTTCCGTCCCACCTTTGCCCTTGGCGCCGTGGCGCTGGCCGCGTTCGCGCTGGCAGGCGCGTCGCACGCGGCCACGCTGCGCATTGCCGGTGCCAACGACATCCTCACCTTCGACCCCGCTGGCCAGAACCACCAGACCACGCTGGCCTATCAGCAGATGGTGTACGAGCCGCTGATCCGCTACAACGACAAGTTCCAGATCGAGCCCGCGCTGGCCACCAAGTGGACTTTCATCAGCCCCACGCAGCTGCGCTTCGAATTGCGCAAGGGCGTCAAATTCCACGACGGCGCACCCTTCACCGCCGACGACGTGGTCTTCTCCCTCGCCCGCACCATGACGCCGCCGTCCAACCTCACCTCGGCCACGCAAAGCGTGCAAGAGGTCAAGAAGGTGGACGAGCACACCGTCGACGTCATCCTCAAAGGCCCCAGCCCCGTGGTGCTGCGCGAGCTGGTCGAGGCGCGCATCATGAACAAGGCCTGGGCCGAGAAAAACAACGCCACCAAGGCACAGGACTTCAAGGCCAAGGAAGAGAACTTCGCCTCGCGCAACGCCAACGGCACCGGCCCCTTCATGCTCGTGTCCTGGCAGCCCGACACCCGCACCACGCTCAAGAAAAACCCCGACTGGTGGGACAAGCCCAGGGGCAACGTCGAAGAGGTGGTGTTCACCCCCATCAAATCAGCTGCCACGCGCTCGGCCGCGCTCCTCACGGGCCAGGTCGACTTCGTGGTGGATCCACCCGTGCAAGACCTGGAGCGCATCAAGCGCGACGCCAACATCCGCGTGATCGAAGCGCCCGAAAACCGCACCATGTTCCTCGGCTTCGACCAGCACCGCGACGAGCTGCTGGGCAGCAACGTCAAGGGCAAGAACCCGCTGAAAGACAAGCGCGTGCGCCAGGCGCTCTACCAGGCGGTAGACATGGCCGCCATCGAGCGCAACGTGATGCGCGGGCTGGGCACACCCACCGGCACCATGATCGCCCCCATGGTCAACGGCTGGACGAAAGAGCTGGGCCAGCGCGCCGCCAAGTTCGACGTGGAAGGCGCCAAAAAGCTGCTGGCCGACGCGGGCTACCCGCAGGGCTTCGAGCTGACGCTGGACTGCCCCAACGACCGCTACGTCAACGACGAGCAGATCTGCCAGGCCGTCACCGCCATGTGGTCGCGCATCGGCGTCAAGACGCGGCTGCTCACCAACCCGATGGCCATTCACGTCGGCAAGATCCAGCGCTACGAAGTCAGCGCCTACATGCTGGGCTGGGGCGTGGCCACGTTCGACGCGCTGTACTCGATCGACTCGCTCATCAGCACGGTGGACGGCAAGGGCGGCGCGGCCGGCAACTTCAACAACGGCCGCATGAGCAACCCGAAGATCGACGCGCTGGTTCAGCAGATCAAGGTCGAGATGGACGAAGCCAAGCGCAACGCCATGATTCACGAAGTGCTGCAAACCGTGAAAGACGACTACAACTACCTGCCCCTGCACGACCAGATCCGCCCCTGGGCCATGCGCAAGAACGTGACCACCGTGCACCGCGCCGACGACCGGCCCATGCCGCAGTGGACGACCGTGAAATAAGAGCATCCCCCTGAGGCGCTGACGCTCGCCACCGCGCTCGTCGCCAGAGGCGACGGCTCTTCGGCCCGTCCAAACCTGCGCAAGCAGGCTTGGAGCCACGGGCCTCAGCCCCTTCTCTCTTCGGGAAGGGGGACGCCGCTGCTCGCCCGGGAAACCCCGGCTCGGGCGGCCTTGGAATGGCCTGCTCCGCGGCCTTCCGATTTGCAGCCTCGTAGGCTGGGTAGAGCCGAAGGCGAAACCCAGCGTTTTTGCGAGGCCGGTTTGCTGGGTTTCGCTTCGCTCTACCCAGCCTACAAGGATGTCGCAGGGCATCTTCAATGCGATGGCCTTGCGTTTTCCAGGCAAGCGTCGTGGCTTGTTTGCTTCTTGAAACCCCGTCGCCTCGGCAACGGGGTTTTTTTCATGCGCCCAGCGCGTTCACCCGCACCTGCCCGCCCTGCATCACCAGCGCCAGGCGCTCGCCCTGGCCAGCCAGGCAGGCCAGGTCATGCAGCGGGTTGCCATCCACCAGCAGCAAGTCGGCGCGCGCGCCGGGCGTGACTTCACCCAGCACGCCTTGTTGGCCCAGCAGCTCGGCGCCCACCAGCGTGGCGCTTTGCAGCACTTCCAGCTTGGACAGCACCTGTGCGCGGATGCGCAGCTCGTCGCTTTGCCGCGTGTGCGATTCGCCCAGCAGGTCGGTGCCCAGCGCCATCTTCACGCCGGCGGCCTTGAAGATTTCCAGCGACCGCAGGCCCGCCTCGCGCACCTGCTCGATCTTGGCCACGCTCTCGCGCGGCAGGCCCAGGCGCGCACCGTCCTCGGCCAGCGCTTCATAGGTGACGAGCGTGGGCACGGCAAACGCGCTGCGCTCGGCCATCAGCGCGGCGGTGGGTGCGTCGATCAGGTTGCCGTGTTCGATGCTGCGCACGCCACATGCCACCGCGCGGCGAATGGCCTCGGGCGTGTAGGCGTGCGCCAGCACGTAGGTGTGGCGCGCAGCGGCCTCATCGACGATGGCGCGCGTCTCGTCCAGCGAGTAGCCCAGTGCGTTCACCGGGTCGGTGGGCGATGCCACGCCGCCGCTGGACATGATCTTGATCTGGTCGGCCCCCATCTGCATCTGCTCGCGCACCGCCTGGCGCACGGCGTCCACGCCATCGACCACGCGCGTGCCCGCCAGCTGGTGGCAGCTGCAACCCACCGGCTGCAAGCGGCCCGAGCGGGGCCGAAAGTCGCCATGCCCGCCCGTGGGGCTGAGCGGCGAGCCGCTGACGAACAGGCGCGGGCCCATCACGGTGCCGTCCACACCGTCTTCCAGCGCCTGCTTCAAGGCCCAGTCGGCCCCGCCCGCATCGCGCACCGTGGTGAAGCCGCGCCGCAGCATGCCGCGCAAGATGGGCAGCGCGCGATAGGCCAGCAGGGTGTGGGGCGTCTGCGCCAGCAGCCCGAAGTTGATGTGCGAGGCGGTGACGTGTACGTGGCAATCGATCAGCCCCGGCATCAGCGTGCGGCCCGCGCCGTCTATGGTGCGGGCGGCGTTTGAGGTGATGGGCTGCTCGGAGACTTCGCGGATCGCCTCGCCCTCGACCAGCACGTGGTGGTCTTCCAGCAGCTGACCGCTGCGCACATCGACGACGTGGACGTTCTTGAACAGGGTCAGGTGCATGGCGCAAAAAAAAATCAGCAAAGGGCGCGGGCGATCATGCCGTGCGCCGCCCCACGCCCAGCGCGGCCACCACCGACAGCGTGAGGAACACCGCCGCCAGCGCCAGCGTGGTGGCGTACCAGCCCCGGTCCATGAACGCGCCATAAATCAGCGGCGCAAGGGCAAAGCCGATATCCAGGCCCGAATACACGGTGCCGTACACGCGGCCCGTGGCACCCTGGGGGGCGGCTTTCTTGATCATCATGTCGCGGCTGGGGCCGCCAATGCCAATGGCAAAGCCACTGGCGGCCAGCACCGCCATCGAGCCGAAGCCGCCCAGCCAGCCAGTGGCGGCGGCCACGATCAGCACCGCGCCTGCGCCCATGGCCCAGGCCACCACGCGGTCGCTGGCCGCCGGCATGCGCGCGGCCACGAGGCCGCCCACGAACATACCTGCCGCGCCGCAGAGCATGTAGGCGGTGATGACGGCCGTGGCCGCCTCGAAGCTCACGCCGTGCATGGCTTTCATGATGGAGGGGGCAAAGCCCTGCACCACGGCCAGCGTCATGGTGGAGAGCAGAAAGAACGCAAAACACCACCACACCACGGACAGCTTCAGAAACGCCACGTCGCTGCCCCGCGGCGCATCGGGCGCGCGGCACACGACCTCGGTTTTCAGGTGCGCGCGCCCTGCCAGCAGCACGGCAAGGATGAGCGCATACATCACCGCCGCCGCCAGATAGCCCGAGCGCCAGCCCTGCCAGGCGGTGAAAAACAGCAAAAACACCGGCGTCAGCGCCCAGCCCAGGTTGCCGCTGAGGCCATGCGCGCTGAAAGCGTAGCCCAGGCGCGCGGGCGACACGCGCTGGTTGAGAATGGAAAAGTCCACCGGGTGAAACGGCGCATTGCCCAGCCCCGCCAGCACGGCCACCAGCATCAGCCCCGCGTAGCTCTGTGCCCAGTAGCCCGCCAGGCACGCGGCGATAAAGCACACGAACGAGGCCACCATCACCGGTCGCGCGCCCACCCGATCGACCAGAAAACCGGCCGACGCCTGCCCCGTGCCCGAGACGATGAAAAACACCGTCATCAGGAAACCCAGCTGGGCAAAGCCCACGCCGAACTCGCTCATGAAAATGGGAAACAGCGGCGGCAGCAGCAGGTGCGCAAAGTGCGAGCTGGCATGGGCCAGACCCACCAGGCCGATCACCTTGGCGTCGTCGCGCAGTGGCACGGGGACGGGAGCATCAGAAGACATGAGAACAGATGGTACGCACTGCGCGCGTGCGTGCACCGACGGGCAGCCCTGACAGCCGCGACGGTGGCCTGCCTTCGCCCGGAGCGAAGGCAGCAAGACCGGGCGTCATGGGCCAGCGGGGTGTGCTGGTTGAAATTATTTTGATAGCTATTTGCGCAGCATATACATTATTTTCAATATAAATATTATTGAAGTTGATTTATAACCTATGCAAATAGCTATTATTTTTTATTACCCTGCAGCATCGTACACGCTGTCTGCAAGCCAGCGCTGCGGATAGACTGTGCTTTCAGAGGAGACTGCACCATGTCCAATCCACTGGTCAGCCGTGAGCTGATTCAACTGGGCGCTGCCCCTGCCGACAAGGTTGCCGCCATTCGCCAGGCGGGGCAACTGCTGGCCGATGCGGGACACATTGCCCCGGCCTACATCGACAGCCTGCTGGCGCGCGAGCAGGCGGCCAACACGTTTTTGGGCCACGGCGTGGCCATTCCGCACGGGGTCATTGCCGACCGCCACATGATCCGCAAGACCGGCATTGCCGTGCTGCAAGTGCCCGGCGGCGTGGCCTGGAACGCGGGGCAGACAGCGCACCTCATCTTCGCCATTGCCGCACAGTCTGACGAACACCTTTCGCTGCTGCGGCGGCTCACGCGCCTGCTGCAAGACGAAGCCACCTTGCAGCGTCTGGCCACCACGCAAGACGCAGGCGACATCCTCGCCGCGCTCGAGCAAGCCCCCGCCGCCGCGCCCGCCGCGCCGCAAGCCGATTACGCGCAGGGCTTCGACTGGACGATGCCCTACCCCAACGGCCTGCACGCGCGCCCTGCCCAGCAATGGGTAGAGGCCGCGCGCCGCTTTGCCGCCAGCGTGCGCGTGCGCAGCGGCAGCGAGGTGGGCGATGGCAAGAACCTCATCGCCCTGCTGCAACTGGGCATAGCCCACGGCCAGACGGTGCGCGTGTCTGCCGAAGGCTCCGACGCTGCCGCCGCGCTGGTCGCGCTCAAAGGCGTGATGGAGCGCCTGACAAACGCCGAGCAGGCCGAGGCCGACAAGGCCCGGCAGCAGCAAGCCACCGCGCCGCGCGCCGCCTGGCAGCCCGCGGGCAAGTCGCTGTCGCTGCAAGCCATCAGCGCCAGCCCGGGCCTGGCCGTGGGCACGCTGTGCGTGCGCCGCGCCGCCGCGCTGCAAGTGCCCGATGTGCCCATTGCGCTGCATGAGGGCGCAGACCTGCTCGATGCCGCCCTGACCGACACCCGCGCCGAGCTGCTGCAACTGGCCGGTGACACCGCCCGCCGCATTGGCGCGGCTGAAGGCGGCATCTTTCGCGCGCAGGCAGAGCTGCTGGGCGACACCGACCTGCTCACCCACGCCTGCCAGCGCATGGTGCAAGGCCACGGCGTGGCCCATAGCTGGCACCACGCCATCGAACACGTGGCCACGCAACTGGCCGCGCTGGGCAACCCCGTGCTGGCCGCCCGTGCCGCCGACTTGCGCGACGTGGGCCAGCGCGTGCTGGGCAAGCTGGCCCCCGAGCTGGCGCGGCACGAGGACGCGCCGCAAGACGGCGAGCACCTCGTCATCGCCGCAACCGACCTCACCCCCAGCGACACCGCCGCGCTTGACGTGCGCCGCGTGGCCGCGCTGTGCACGGCGCAGGGCGGCCCCTCGTCGCACACGGCCATCATCGCCCGCACGCTGGGCCTGCCCGCGCTGGTGGCCGCAGGCAGCGCGCTGCTCGACTTGCCAGACGGCACGCCCGTGGTGGTGGACGGCGACGGCGCGCGGCTGTACTGGCAACTGGACGAAGCCGATCTGGCCAGCGCCCGCCAGTGGCGCGAGCGCCAGCAGGCGCAAACCCGCGCCAACGCCGAGCGCGCCTTGCAGCCCGCCACCACCCGCGACGGCGTGCGCGTGGAAGTGGCGGCCAACGTCAACCGCCCCGAGCAAGTGCCCGCTGCGCTGGCTGCCGGGGCCGAAGGCGTGGGGCTGATGCGCACCGAATTCCTCTACCTGGAGCGCGACAGCGCCCCCACCGAGGACGAGCAATACGCCATCTACCGGGACATGGTGCAGGCACTGGGCGGCAAGCCGCTCATCATCCGCACGCTCGACATTGGTGGCGACAAGCAGGTGCCCTACCTGCACCTGCCACACGAGGAAAACCCCTTTCTCGGCATACGCGGCAGCCGCCTCATGCTGCGCCGCCCCGACTTGCTGGAGCCGCAACTGCGCGCCATCTACCGCGCCGCGAAAGAGGCAGGCACCGGCACCGCCGCCGCTGCGCTGTCCATCATGTTCCCCATGATCACCAGCCTGGCCGAAGTGACCGCGCTGCGCAGCGACTGCGAGCGCATCCGCCAGCAGCTCGGCGCACCCGTGGTGCCCATCGGCATCATGGTGGAAGTGCCTGCCGCCGCCGTCATGGCCGATCAACTCGCCATGCAGGTGGACTTTTTCTCCATCGGCACCAACGACCTCACGCAATACGTGCTGGCCGTCGACCGCCAGCACCCCGAGCTGGCCCGCGAAGCCGACAGCCTGCACCCCGCCGTGCTGCGCATGATCCAGCGCACCGTGCAAGGCGCGCAGGCCGCCCAGGCACGCGGCCACGGCTGCTGGGTAGGCGTGTGCGGCGGCATCGCGGGCGACCCGCTGGGCGCAGCCATCCTCACCGGCCTGGGCGTGCGCGAGCTGTCGATGAGCCAGCGCGACATTGCCCCCGTCAAGGCCGCGCTGCGCGGATGTGACACCGCCTTGCTCACCGAGCTGGCCGCGCTGGCCACAGCCAGCGACACCGCCGACAGCGTGCGCGCCCTGGCCGCGCGGCTCGACGCGCCCGCGCAAGTCAAGCGCTGAACCCACCCACTGCCTGCGAGGCACGCCATGCCCCACGCCACCAGTCACCTCGCCCCCCTGCCCGTTTTCACCCTCACACCCAACCCCGCCATCGACCAGACGGTGCACCTGCCCGCGCTGCGCGCTGGCGAGGTCAACGTCGCCACGCACACGCAGCACAACGCGGGCGGCAAGGGCATCAATGTCGCAAGCTGCCTGGCCGACTGGGGCACGCCCGTGGTAGCCAGCGGCCTGCTGGGGCAAGACAACGCCGCGCCGTTTGCCGCGCTGTTTGCGCAAAAAGGCGTGATCGACGCCTGCGTGCGCCTGCCGGGCCGCACGCGCACCAACATCAAGCTGCTGGCCGCCGACACCGGCGACACCACCGACATCAACCTGCCCGGCCCCGCCGTGCCACCCGCCGCGTGGCAGGCGCTGCTGGCCGCCGTGCGTCAGCAGGTGCAGCCCGGCCAATGGGTGGTGGCCGCGGGCAGCCTGCCGCCCGATCTGCGCGCCGCGGGCTACGCGCCGCTTTTGGCGCTGCTGGTCGAATGCGGCGCGCACGTGGTGCTCGACACCAGCGGCCCCGCGCTGGCGCAGGCGCTAAATGGCCCCCACCTGCCCGTCCTCATCAAACCCAACCGCCACGAGCTGCAAGACTGGGCAGGCCGCCCGCTGCGCACCACCGCCGACGTGCTGCACGAAGCGCGCGCGCTGCTGGCACGCGGCGTGGGCGCGGTGGCCGTGTCGCTGGGGGCCGAGGGCGCGCTCATCGCCACGCCCGAAGGCGCGTGGCAGGCCGCGCCGCTGCCCGTGACACCCCTTAGCACCGTAGGTGCAGGCGATGCGCAGGTGGCAGGCCTGGTGGCCGCGCGCCACGCGGGCCTGCCCTGGCGCGAGGCACTGGCGCTGGGCGTGGCCTTTGCCACGGCCAAGCTGCGCCAGATCGGCCCGCACCTGCCCGCGCGCACCGAAGTGCAGGCCCTGGCCGCGCAGGTCGAGCTGCAAGCGCTGCCCACACCCGAAAAATGAAACGCCAAGGAGAACCCCACATGCACCCCCTGGTAGTCGTTGTGCACGCCGCCACGCGCGACACCCACGGCCTGCTCGCGCGCGAAGCCCTGCGCCAAGCCGCCGAGGCGCGCGGGCTGCCGCTGCGCGTGGAAACCCACGCCACGAGCGGCGTGACAGAGCCGCTGACCGATGCCGACATCGCCGCCGCCACGCAGGTGCTGCTGGTCGGCGCGGCAGACGAAGCCACCCACGACATGCGCCTGGCAGGCAAGGCCGTGCAGCGCGCCACGCTGGCCGACGTGCTGCACGACGCCGCCACCGTGCTGGCGTTTTACGATAAAAATTCAATAGCTGCCAGCGCAGACCAAAAAAGCGCAAACGCCGCATCTTCAGCAAATACCACTGGTGCCCCGCTGCGCATCGTCGCCATCACCTCCTGCCCCACCGGCATTGCCCACACCTTCATGGCCGAAGAGGGGCTGAAAAGCGCCGCCGCCGCGCTGGGCCACACGATCAAGGTTGAAACGCAAGGCTCCGTCGGCGCGCAAAACGCCCTCACGCCTGCCGACATTGCGGCGGCAGACCTGGTCATCATCGCCGCCGACACGCAGGTAGACACCAGCCGCTTTGCAGGCAAGCGCCTGTTCTCGGGCGGCACCAAAGCCGCCATCAAAAACGGCCAAGCCCTCATTGCCCAGGCGCAGGCCGAGGCCACCGTGCATGGCGCACCCACCGCCGCCGCCAGCGCCGCAGCACCCAAGCCAGAGCGCACCGGCATCTACAAGCACCTGATGACCGGCGTGTCCTTCATGCTGCCTTTTGTCGTCACCGGTGGGCTGCTGATCGCGCTGGGCTTTGCGCTGGGCGGCATCTACGTCTATGAAGAGGCCAACAAAGGCACGCTCGGCTGGACGCTGTTCACCATCGGGCAGCAGGCGTTCTCGCTCATGATTCCGGTGCTGGCGGGCTACATCGCCTACTCGATTGCCGACCGCCCCGGCATCACCCCCGGCATGGCAGGCGGCGTGGTGGCCCACGCCATCGGCGCGGGCTTTCTGGGCGGGCTGGTGGCGGGCTTCATCGCCGGCTACAGCGCCCGGTGGCTGAACGAAAAGATTCAGCTTGGCCGCAACCTCGACGGGCTCAAACCCGTGCTCATCCTGCCGCTGTTGTCCACCGCCATCGTGGGCTTGCTGATGTACTACGTCGTCGGCCAGCCCGTGGCCGCCGCGCTGGCCGCGCTCACCGAATGGCTCAAGGGCATGCAGACCGGCAGCGCGCTGGTGCTCGGCCTGCTGCTGGGCGGCATGATGGCCATCGACATGGGCGGGCCTGTCAACAAGGCGGCCTACACCTTCGGCACGGGCCTGATCGCCAGCGAAGTCTATGCGCCCATGGCCGCCGTCATGGCAGGCGGCATGACCCCGCCACTGGCCATTGCCGTGGCGGCCTGGGTGTTCAAAAACCGCTTCACCCGCGAAGAGCGCGACGGCGCCAAGGCCGCGGGCGTGATGGGCCTGGCCTTCATCACCGAAGGGGCCATCCCCTTTGCCGCCAAAGACCCGCTGCGCGTCATCCCCGCGCTGGCCGCAGGCTCGGCCCTGACCGGTGCCATCAGCATGGCCGCGGGCTGCCTACTGCGCGTGCCCCACGGCGGCGCGTTCGTGCTGCCCATCCCCAACGCCGTCACCCACCTGGGCATGTACCTCGTGGCCATTGCCGCTGGCACGCTGCTGAGCGTGGTGCTGTTGGGCGTGCTGAAAAAACCGGTGACGGCCGCAGGCTGACAAGGCGCGCGAAAGCGCCCCCGCAGGCTGGGCAGGGCAAGGCGAAACCCAGCAAGCAAGCCGATAACGATAGCTGCTTGCGCATGTAGACAAGTATTTTCAGATTGAAATCAATCTGAAAATATCTAAATACATGCGCAAGCAGCTCCTTTTTTATCTTACCCCGATTTAAACATTGTCAAATATATTGACGAATAGCTAAGCGCCGCAGACAATCCCGCCATCCCCACGAACGACGGAAAACACCGCATGTCCGACAAAAAATTCGCCTCCCAGGCCGACCTTGAAGAAAAGAAGATCAGTTGGGAAAAGCTCAGTGACAACGCCTGGGCCTACACCGCCGAGGGCGACCCCAACACCGGCGTCATCATTGGCGACGACGCCGTGATGATCGTGGACGCCACCGCCACGCCCGTGGCCGCGCAAGGCGTCATCAAGAAGGTGCGCGAAGTCACCGACAAGCCCATCAAGTACGTCGTGCTCACCCACTACCACGCCGTGCGCGTGCTGGGCGCATCGGGCTACCGGGCCGAGGGCTTGCAGCAAGTCATCGCCAGCCGCGACACCTATGACTTGATCGTCGAGCGCGGCCAGCAAGACATGGATTCGGAGATTGGCCGCTTCCCGCGCCTGTTTCAGGCCGTCGAAAGCGTGCCGGGCCTGACCTGGCCCACGCTTGCCTTCAGCGGCCAGATGACGCTGTGGCTGGGCGAGCTGGAAGTCAACATCCAGCAAGTCGGGCGCGGCCACACCAAGGGCGACACCATCGTCACCCTGCCCGCGCAGAACATCTGCTTCTCAGGCGATCTGGTCGAAGCCGACGCCGCCTGCTACACGGGCGACGCCTATCTGGCCGACTGGCCCGCCACGCTCGACCGCCTGGCCGCGATGAAATTCGACAAGCTCGTACCTGGCCGCGGCCCCGCGCTGATGACGCCCGACGCCGTGCAAAAAGGCCTGGCCTACACGCGCGATTTCGTCAGCACGCTGTTTGCCAGCGCGCAAGAGGCCGTGGCCCAGGGCATGGACCTGAACGCCACCATGAAGCACACCCGCCAGCACATGGACCCCAAGTTCGGCCACGTCTTCATCTACGAGCACTGCCTGCCCTTCGACGTGACCCGCGCCCACGACGAAGCCAGCGGCGTGCGCGACCCGCGCATCTGGACAGCCGAGCGCGACCAGCAGATGTGGCACGAGTTGCAGAAAACAGCCTGAACAGCCGGACGCAGAGAGCGCAAAGGATTCGCAGAGGACGCAAAAGAAATACCAATTTTTTGGCTGTTCTTTTGCGTCCTCTGCGTAGTCTTTGCGTCCTCTGCGTCCGGCTGTTGGCTGTTCGGATGACGCGGAGACAACATGCAAAAAACCTTCACCTACCCCACCTTCGACTACGTCAAGCCGCCCGAGCTGGCCAGCGGCCAGGCGGGGCATTACCCCGTCATCGTGGTGGGCGCGGGGCCGGTGGGCCTGTGCGCGGCCATTGACCTGGCCCACCAGGGCCAGCCGGTGCTGCTGCTGGACGATGACAACACCGTCAGCATCGGCTCGCGCGGCGTGTGCTACGCCAAGCGCACGCTGGAGGTGCTTGACCGCATCGGCTGCGACAACCGCTTTGTGGACAAGGGCGTGAGCTGGGACGTGGGCCGCACCTTTTTTGGCGAAGGCGAAGTCTTCAACTTCAACCTGCGCCCGCAAGACGGCCACCAGCGCCCCGGCATGATCAACCTCCAGCAGTACTACCTGGAGGAATTCCTCATCCAGCGCACGGCCGACCTGCCGCTGCTTGAAAAGCGCTTCAAGCACAAGGTCATCGACGTCACGCCCGCCGCCGATCAGGTCACCCTGCGCGTCGAAACCCCCGACGGTGCCTACACCCTCACCTGCGACTGGCTCATCGTCGCCGACGGCGCGCGCAGCCCCATCCGCACCCTGCTGGGCCTGGACATCGAGGGCAAGATCTTCATGGACCGCTTTCTCATCGCCGACGTGGTGATGAAGGCCGACTTCCCCGCCGAGCGCTGGTTCTGGTTCGACCCGCCCTTTCACCCCAATCAGAGCGTGCTGCTGCACAAGCAGGCCGACCACGTCTGGCGCATCGACTTCCAGCTCGGCTGGCAGGCCGACCCGGTGGAAGAGAAAAAGCCCGAAAACGTCATCCCCCGCATCCAGGCCATGCTGGGCGACGAGCGCGAGTTCGAGCTGGAGTGGGTCAGCGTCTACACCTTCCAGTGCCGGCGCATGCAGCGCTTCAACCATGGCCGCGTGCTCTTCACCGGCGACGCCGCGCACCAGGTCTCGCCCTTCGGCGCGCGCGGGGCCAACTCCGGCATCCAGGACGTGGACAACCTCGGCTGGAAGCTCAAGCTCGTGATGGATGGCAAGGCACCCGCCGCCCTGCTCGACACCTACAGCGCCGAACGCTGCTTCGCCGCCGACGAAAACCTGCGCAACTCCACCCGCTCCACCGACTTCATCACCCCCAAAAGCGCCACCAGCAAAGCCTTTCGCAACGCCGTGCTGAGCCTGGCCGCGCAATACCCCTTCGCCCGCGCGCTGGTCAACTCGGGCCGCCTGTCCGTGCCCACCTGGCTCACCGACTCGCCCCTGAACACCCTCGACACCGACACCTTCGAGGGTGACATGCTCCCCGGCGCCCCCCTGGCCGACGCCCCCGTGCAGGCAGACAGCCAGCCAAGCTGGCTGCTGCGCCACACCGGCAACCGCTTTCAACTGCTGCACCACGTTGAAGACGCCAGCGCATTGAGCGACGAAACGGCCAACGCGCTTGCCCAGCTTGCGCAATGCGCTATCCCTATCGAAGCACTGGTGATCGCCACGCGCGGCACCGCCCCGCACGGCCTGCCCACCCTGATCGACGCGCAAGACTGCGTGCGCGAGCGCTACGACCTGCACCCCGGCACCACCTACCTGCTGCGCCCCGACCAGCACGTCGCCGCCCGCTGGCGCACACTGAACGCCGCGCACGTCCAGGCCGCGCTGCAACGCGCCACCTGCCACATCTGAAAGGCTGCGCCATGCCCCTCATCACCGAACCCCACTTCCACGAAGCCGGCCAGCGCTACATCCAGCCCTACTCGCCCGGCGACGACTTCTACGAGCTGCTCATCGACACCCACCAAGGTCTCAGCGACGAGCAAAGCGCCGCCGTCAACGCCCGCCTCATCCTGCTGCTGGCCAACCACGTCGGCGACATCGCCGTGCTGCGCCAGGCGCTGCACATCGCGCGCGAAGGCGCCTGAGCCCGCCCACCCTTCACCGCCCCACACAACCCAAGGAGACTCTCATGGCCCTTCTCAACGGCGTACACCACGTCGCCTACCGCTGCAAGAACGCCAAGGAAACCGTCGAGTGGTACCAGAAGCACCTCGGTGCCGACTTCGTGCTCGCCATCGCCGAAAACGAAGTGCCCTCCACCAAGGCCCCCGACCCCTACATGCACATCTTCATCGACATCGGCGGCGGCAACATCCTGGCCTTCTTCGAGCTGCCCACCAAGGCCGACATGCTCACCCCCACCGACGCCAACACCCCCGCCTGGACGCAACACCTGGCGCTGAAGGTGGACTCGGTCGACACCCTGATGAAAGCCAAGGCCCGGCTGGAAGCCGGCGGCGTCGAAGTGCTCGGCCCCACCGACCACACCTTGTTCCAGTCCATCTACTTCTTCGACCCCTCAGGCCACCGCCTGGAGCTGGCCGCCAACACCGCCACCCCCGCCATGAACAAGGCGCTGAATGACGTGAAATGGGACATGCTCAACGAGTGGGACCGCACCAAGCAAGCGCCGCAGCATGCCCGGTGGATGCATGACGGCAGCGGAGCACCTGGCACCCCCTGAGCCGCCTTCGGCGTCATCCCCAGGGGGACGCCGCTGGTCGCCGGGGAAACCCCGGCTCGGGCGGCCTGGAATGGTCTGCTCCGCGACCGTTTGAAAGGGCTTGGCTAGTGCGACCCTGAAGCCAACAGCCCGAACACACATAAAAAAGGAGCTTCTTGCGCACGTTTATATTCAATTTCAGATACTTTCAATACTGAAATCGTTTAAAAACGTACGCAAGAAGCTCCTTTTTTAATAAGCACAGACCGACTGAAGCAGGCCCATCACATTGGCTTGTGCATGCACACATCTTCGTAGGCTGGGTAGAGCCGAAGGCGAAACCCAGCAAACCGGCTCGCGAGAACGCCGGATTTCGCCTTCGGCCCTACCCAGCCGACAAGACTCACCCGCCCAGCAGCGCCAGCAAGGCCAACACCAGCAGCACCACCACCAACATCCCCAGCAGGCTCAGCGCGCTGCCCATCATGCTGGCCACCCAAACCGCCAGTGCCAGCATCGCCAACTGAAACAGCAAGGTCGCCGCGCCCAAAGCCGCGCCCCCCAGCGCCATGCGCCGCTGGCCGGGGCGCGACATGGCCACCGCCCCCGCCACCAAGGCCGCCACCGCCAGCACGGCCGCCGCCAGCTGCACCCCTTGGTCCGCGTTCAAGCGCGGGGCGGCGCGCGCCTTTTCCGGCAACGGCTGCCCGCGCAAGCCGGCCAGCGCCGCATCGCGCGCCGCCCCTGCCAGCGAACCCGCCTTGTGCGCCACCACTTCTTCCAACGGCGGCGGCGGCGACAGCGGCCCCGCCCAGTGATGCACCACCGCCAGCAGCAGCGCGCACGCCCCCAGCACCAAAGACAGCACACCCAGCTTCATCGCCCACCCGCCTTCCGCCGCGCCCTGCGGCCTGCAAGAAAACACAGCACGCGCCGCACCCGTGCGCACGCCGCCAGACACAAGCCGCCATTGTCCATCCGAACCAGTTGCGTTCTGACACAATTGCGGCATCCCCATTTCCCGGCCCCATCGCCCGCGAGGCGATCCGCCCGCTGTCCGCATGTCCTCCCGCTCCCGCGCCACCCCCGCCAGCGTTTTCGACGACGACGATGACGCCGCCGCGCAGCCGTCCGCCATCGCCCCCTTCTGGCACCGGCTCAACCACTTCTTCCTGTTCCCCTTGCAGCTTGAGCCGCTGATCTGGCTCATGCTGCTCTCGCTGGCCAGCTACCTGCTGCACCTGCCGCTGATCGCGCGCATCTTCGTGGGCATCGGCCTTCTGCTGGGCGCGGGCATCTACGCCTTCAAGGTCGCCGCGCTCGCCTCGCGCGGGGTGCTGCACAGCCGCGACTACCGCAGCAACCTGAACGACGCCGACTGGAAAATCCTGCCGCTGAAGTTCTTCGCCGTGCTCGTGCTGCACGGCATGGCCATCGTCTTTCTCGACCGCCGGAGCGAGCTGCTCGGCACGGTCGCCAGCCTCGTCTCGTCGCTGCTCATACCCGCCACGCTGATGGTGCTCATCCAGAGCGGCAGCCTGCGCGCCGCGCTCAACCCGCTGGAGCTGCTCGACACCATGACCGGCATCGGCCTGCAATACCTGCTGCTGTGCCTGTTCCTGTTCCTGCTGCAACAAGGCCTTCCGCAAGCGCTGCTGCTGCTGCTGCCCCTCGTGCCCCTGTGGCTGCTGCTGCCCGCATCCGTGTTCATCGCCATCTACTTCCTGTGGGTCATGGCCGCGCTCATCGGCTACGTCATGTACCAGCACCACGGTGCCTTGCAGATCGACGTGCTGCGCGAACCCGAGGCCGACCCCGCCGCCCCCATCGCCTCTGCCGCCCGTCCCGTGAAAACCCAGGCCCAGCTGCGCGACGCCGAAGTCGCTGCCCTGGTGCAAAAAGACGATCTGCAAGAAGCCATCGCCCAGGCACGCGAATGGGCGCGCACCGGCCACGACAGCACCGACGACCAGCGCCGCTACCACCGCGTGCTGCTGCTCGACGACCCGCAGTCCGGCCGTCTGAGCGACCACACCCAGCGCTTCGTGCGCCTGCTGCTGGCGCAAAAGCACGGCCCCGAAGCCGTGCAGGTGCACAAGACCGTGGCCGCCAAACTGCCCGGCTTTGCGCTGGAAGACCCCGACCAGGCCCTGGCTCTGGCCGAAAGCGCCTGGAAGCAGATGAACGCCAAGCAGACCATTGCCGTGCTGCGCGGCTTCGACAAGCGCTTTGCCCGCTCGCCCCACATCCCGCGCGCCTACGAGCTCATCATCCGCGCCCTCAAGCAGGGCCTGGCCCGTGGCGACAAGGCCCTGCCCGTGTACCAGGCCCTGCACAAGCGCTACCCCGACCACCCCGCCACGCAAGAAGCGGCCTGGGTGCTGCGCGAGGAGCTGGGCGGCTGAAGGGGCGCTGCCTCTATCCCCAGGCGCGCGCCAGCAACTCGTCCAGCGCATCCGTGATGGCCTGGCCCTGCCCGGCCAGTGACCCTGCCTTGGCCCCCAGCGCCGCCACATCCATCGACACCATGTCCAGCGGGTTCAGCACCACGGCCAGCCCGTTCACCTGAAACACGGGGTTCAAGCGTGAGCCCGCGCTCTTCATGCCGGCTGGCAAGGCGTCGCGCCGAAGCAGCGGCACCACGACGCGCCGCCGATAGCCGTCGAACAGTGCGGACTGCTACCCGCACGACAAAGGCCACGTCTTGGCGGCGTGGCCCTTTGTAGGCATGCACATCGAACTGCGCCATCTCCCGCGTCCGTCAAAGCGGCGAGTAAGCGTCGGCAAACGAGCCGTGCGCATCGAGCACGGCATTCCACTCGCGGCAGGCTGCATCGGCTTCGCCCTGCTTTTGCAGCCGCGCATGACGCTCGCGCAAGACATATTCGGTCAGCATCGCCTCTACCGTGGCTGAGAGGTTGCCACTGAGCGCCCTGGCTTCTCGCACCAGGTCTTCGTTCAGTGTCAGGTTGACCGGGCGTTTGCGGGTGTGCGGCGTTTGTTCCATGTGCGCATGCTATGCGCACATGACCGCAAGCGGCCGCCCCCTACGGCAGCGCATACGCCATCAGGTAGTCGCCCATGCGCGTGCCGAAGGAGCCGTGGCCGCCGGCCATGATGAGCACGTACTGCTTGCCGTCCACGCTGTAGGTCATGGGCGTGGCCTGGCCGCCGGCGGGCAGGCGCGCTTGCCACAGTTTTTCGCCGTTGCTCACCCGGAAGGCGCGCAGGTAGTCGTCCTGCGTGGCGGCGACGAACATCACGTCGCCTGCGGTGGAGATGGCGCCGCCCAGGCCGGGCACGCCGATGGGCAGCGGCGGCAGCTGCATCAGCCTGGGCAGGCTGTCGCGGATGGTGCCGATGCGCTTTTTCCACACCACTTCGTGCGTGGTCATGTCCACCGCGGCGATGAAGCCCCAGCCCGGCTCCTTGCAGGGCAGGCCCAGCGGCGACAGGAAGGCGTTGATCTCCACCCCGTACGGCACGCCATACATGGGCTGCACGCCGCTTTCGGTGCCGGCGCCGCGCTCGGTGCGGGGGCGGTCGGGGTCTTTCGGGATCAGGCGCGAGGTGAACGGCAGGCCGATGGGGTTCATCACCGCCACCTGCCGGTCGGTGTTGACCGAGATGCCGCCCCACTCGAACACGCCCAGGTTGCCCGGAAACACCAGCGTGCCGTTTTCCGAGGGCGGCGTGTAGACGCCTTCGTAGTTCAGCCGCTTGAACATGATGCGACACATGAGCTGGTCGAGCAGGGTGCCGCCCCACATGTTCTTGTCGGTCAGCATCTCCTTGGGCCGCAGGCTGAGATCCGAGAAGGGCTGCGTGGGCGCATAGTGTTCGCCCTTGGTTTGCGGCCCGCGCTTGACGGCCTGCGGCACGGGCCGGTCGGTGACGGGCACCACCGGCTTGCCGTCGCGCCGGTCAAGCACGAAGAATTCGCCCGTCTTGGTGGTGACGTAGACCACCGGCACCGTCTGCCCATCGGCCTGGCGCACCTCGGTCAGCGTGGGCTGCGAGGGCACGTCCATGTCCCACAGGTCGTGGCGCGTGGTCTGGAAATGCCACACCAGATGCCCGTTTTCGGCCTGAAGCGCCAGCACCGAGTTGGCGTAGCGCTCTTTCAGCGGCCCGCGGTCGCCGCCCCAGATGTCGGGCGTGCCCACGCCGGTGGGCACGTACACCACGTCGGCGGCGGCGTCGTAGGCCAGCGGGGCCCAGGCGTTGGGCGAGTTGTGCACGAAGGTGGTGTTCTCGCCCGGCATGGCGTTGGGGTTTTCGGCGCCGGTGTCGAACACCCATTTCAGCGCACCGGTGATGACGTCGTAGCCCCGGATGACGCCCGAAGGCTCTTCGTTCGAGTAGTTGTCGGTGACCGAGCCGCCGATGACGATGGTGGTGGGCGTGACCACGGCGGGCGACGTGGGGTTGTAGCCGCCCGGGTAGGCGTAGGGCATGTGCGCCTGCAGATTGACCTCGCCGTTATCGCCAAAGTCGGTGCAGCGCGTGCCGTTGTCGGCGTTCACGGCGATCAGCCGCCCATCGCCCACGGGCTGGATGATGCGGCGCGGGCATTGCGTGCTGACGGCGGCAGCGCCTGGGTGCTGCGCCACGTCGTGGTAGGAGACGCCGCGGCAGGTCAGGTGCTGGTAGCTCGGGTTGACCTTGAGCTGCGGGTCAAAGCGCCACAGCCGCTGGCCGGTGCTGGCGTCCAGCGCGTCCAGAAACTGGTGCATGGTGCACAGAAACACCTTGTCGCCCACCTTGATGGGCGTGACCTCGTTGGTGGCCTCGATCGGCGAGTTGGGCCCGGGCATGTCGCCCGTGCGGTAGGTCCAGGCGAGCTTCAGCTCCTTCACGTTGTCCGCGTTGATCTGCGTCAGCGGCGAATAGCGCACGCCTTCCTGCGTGCGGCCATAGGCCGGCCAGTCTTCGGGGGCCACGCCCGGCACCGGGGCCGCCTCGGCGGGCTGGGCGCGGGCGATTTCGCCATGCACCTGCTGCGGGTCGTTGAAGATGCTGTAGCCCAGCACCGCCAGCATGGCCGCCAGCCCCGCGCCCAGCGCGGCGCGCGTGCCCGGCGTGCGGCCCTGTGCGCGCGTGCCCCGGGGCAGCAGCAGCCACAGGCCCAGCAAGAACAGCAGGCCGTAGCGCGGGGCCAGTGCCCAGAAGTCGGTGCCCGACTCCCACAGCCCCCACACCAGGGTGCCCCAGATCACCAGGGCATACAGCCCGAGAGCCGCCGCGCGGCCACGCCACAGCAGCGCAGCGCACAGCGCCAGCAGCGCGCCCAGCACCGCGTAATAGGGCGAGCCGCCCAGGCCGATCAGCCACGCGCCGCCCACCAGCAGATAGACCGCCATGGGCAGCAGCAGCCACAGACTCAGCCACGGCTTGCGGCGCGCGGGAAACGGGGTGTGATCCGACATCGTGAACCTTTCTGAACGTGATGACCTCAGGGCCCGGCAGCCACATCGGCACACCGGGAGCGCTTGCAAAGCGGCTGCCAGTATTGCGCATCAGCGCCGCCATGGCCCGCGCCGCCTGCATGGCGACGCGCCGCCGCCACACCGGCGCTCAGCGCACCGGCGCGGGCCGGGCCCACCAGGTGTCGATGGCCCAGGTCTCGCCCCTGAAGTAAGGCGGAATCTGCCCGGGCATGGCCAGCCGCCAGGCGTTGTAGGCCAGCCGGTGCGTGGGCGCAAACCACTGAGGCAGCAGGTAGTGGCTGTGGCTGACCACGCGCTCCAGCGCGCGGCATGCGGCCAGGTAGTCGGCGTGCGTCTTGGCACCCACCATGTGGCTGATGAGGCCGTCGATGGCGGGGTTTTTCACGCCCGCCAGGTTGCCCGAGTCTTCGGTGTCGGCGGCCTGGCTGCCGAACAGGTCGGCGTATTCCTGCCCCGGGTTGGGCGTGCCCTGGTAGGCCAGGCTGGTGATGTCGAAGTCGAACTTTTGCAGCCGCTGCTGGTACAGCGCAAAGTCCACCGGGCGAAAGCGCAGGGTGATGCCCAGGCGCTCCAGGTTGCGCAGCCACGGCGCGACCACGCGCGCGCCGGTTTCGTTGCTGTCGAGGTACTCCAGCACGAAGGGCTGGCCCTGCGCGTTGCGCAGCGTGCCCTTGTCGATCTGCCAGCCTGCCTGGGCCAGCAGGTCGCGCGCGCGGCGCAGGTTCTCGCGCAGGCCGCCGACGGTGGCGTCCTGCGGCTGGTCGGTGCGCGGGGGCACATGGGCGGGGCCGAAGGCGGCGGGTGGAATGTGCTGGCGAAACGGCTCCATCAGCGCCAGCTCTTGCGCGCTGGGCGTGCCGCTGGCCGCGCACGAGGTGTTGCCGAACAGGCCGTGCACGCGGCTGTAGGAGCCGTAGAACATCTGCCGGTTCATCCACTCGTAGTCGATCGCCAGGCCCAGCGCCTGGCGCACGCGCGCGTCGGCCAGCAGCGGGCGGCGGCTGTTGAGCACGTAGCTTTGAAAGCCGGTGGGCAGCTTGTGCTGGAACTCGCCCTTGACCAGCTCGCCCGAATCAAAGCGCTTGCCATTGACGCGCCGCGCCCAGTCGCCGGCCGAATAAAACGCCATCAGGTCGAACTCACCCGCTTTCAGCGCCTCCAGCCGGGCGGTGTTGTCGCGGTAGATTTTGACCAGGATGCGGTCGAAGTTGGCCGTGCCGCGCCGCACGTTCAGCTCGCGCGCCCAGTAGTCGGGCTGGCGCACATAGGTGATGTCCTTGCCGAACTTCACCGGGCCGATGGTGTAGGGGCCGCTGCCGATGGGCGGCTCCATCACCACCTCGTTGAAGGGCTTGCCCTCGCCCCACTGGTGGCTGAACACGGGCAGCCCGCCCACGGTGAGCGGCAGTTCGCGGTTGGGCTGGCTGAAGCGAAAGCGCACCGTGCGCTCGCCCACCACGTCAACGCCCGCCACGTCGGCCAGCAGCGTCTTGTAGCCCGGCGCGGCGTGCGGGCCGATGAGGGTGTCGAAGCTGTGCTTGACGTCGCGCGCCAGCACCGCATCGCCGTTGTGAAAGCGCGCCTCGCGCCGCAGCGTGAAGGTGGCCGAAAGCCGGTCTTCGGCCACCTGCACGTCTTCGGCCAGCAGGCCGTAGGCAGCGCCCTCTTCGTCGAGCGAGCCAGTCAGCAGCGTGTCGAACATGAGCTGGCTCAGGTACGCCGGGGCGTTGCCGCGAATGGTGAAGGGGTTGTATTTGTCGAAGGTGGACACGCGCAGATTGCTTGCCAGCCGCAGCTCGCCGCCCTTGGGCGCATCGGGGTTGACGTAGTCGAAATGGGCAAAACCCGGCGGATACTTCATGTCGCCCCAAAGGGCGTAGCCGTGGGCGGCCCAGCAGGTCGATGCCGTGGCCGTGAGCAAGAGGGAAAGCAAAACACGCATGCGACAATTCTGACCACTTTTTTCGCCGATTTTCATCTCAAAGGAGCAGGCAAAACATGCGCAACCCCCACGGCTTTCTGGCAGGCAAAAAACTGCTCATCACCGGCGTTTTGTCCAACCGCTCCATCGCCTACGGCATCGCCCGCGCCTGCCGCGCGCAAGGCGCCGAGCTGGCCTTCAGCTACGTGGGCGAACGCTTCAAGGCCCGCATCACCGACTTCGCCGCCGAGTTCGACAGCCAGCTCGTGTTCGACTGCGACGTCGGCAGCGACGAGCAGATCGAAGCCATGTTCAAGGACTTGTCGGCCACCTGGCCCACCTTCGACGGCTTCGTGCATGCCATCGGCTTTGCCCCGCGCGAGGCCATTGCGGGCAACTTCTTCGACGGCCTGAGCCGCGAAAACTTTCGCATCGCCCACGACATCAGCGCCTACAGCTTCCCCGGCATGGCCAAGGCCGCCCTGCCCTATCTGAGCGACAAGGCCGCGCTGCTCACCCTCAGCTACCTGGGCGCGCTGCGCACCATCCCCAACTACAACACCATGGGCCTGGCCAAGGCCTCTCTTGAAGCCAGCGTGCGCTTCATGGCCGAGGCGCTGGGCGGCAAAGGCGTGCGCGTCAACGGCATCTCAGCCGGCCCCATCAAGACGCTGGCGGCCAGCGGCATCAAGGACTTCGGCAAGCTGCTCGGCACCGTGGCCAGCGCCTCGCCCCTGCGCCGCAACGTGACCATCGACGACGTGGGCAACGTCGCCGCCTTCCTGCTGAGCGACCTGGCCGCCGGCGTCACCGCCGAAATCACCTACGTCGACGGCGGCTTCAGCCAGACGGCGGGCCTGTCTGCCGACATGGTGGGATAAAGCGCGCCTTCAAGCAACTGTTGGTTGTGGCCCTTTCCCCCGCTGGGGCTTGTGTATGCACACATCTTTGTAGGCTGGGTAGAGTGAAAGCGAAACCCAGCAAACCAGCTCGCCAGAACGCTGGGTTTCGCCTTCGGCTCTACCCAGCCTACAAGGCAGTGGCCTATGGACACGGATGAACAAAATGTAAAAAAAGTGAGCTTCTTGCGTACGTTTTACCTTTATTTCAGATACAAATATATCTGAAAATACTATATAACGTACGCAAGAAGCTCACTTTTTATAATACATTCTCTCTCCCCATGCCCCTGCACCGCCGTCACTTTCTCGCATCATCCATCGCCGCCTGGGCGCTGACACGCGCGGCAGGTGTACAGGCCCAGCTGGCGCAGCCCGCCGCCAGCGGCACGGTCATCAACGCGGCCAACCCGCCGCCCATGCAGCTGGCTGGCCGCTACCACCCCGGCCTGCGCATGAGCGAATGGTGGGTCAGCGAAAAGTACGACGGCGTGCGCGCCTGGTGGGACGGCCACACGCTGTGGACACGGGGCGGGCGCCGCATCACCCCGCCCGACGCCTTCACCAGCGGCTGGCCGCGCGTGGCCCTGGACGGCGAGCTGTGGGCCGGGCCGGGCCAGTTCGATCAGGTGCAGTCTGCCGTGGCGCGCTACCAGCCCGATGACGCCGCCTGGCAGGCCCTGCGCTTCATGGTGTTCGATCTGCCCACGCACGGCGGCGTTTTCGACGCGCGGCTGGCCGCACTGCAAGCCACCTTGCCCAAGGTGCAAAACCCTGCGCTGCAAGCCGTGGAACAGCGCAAGCTGGCCAGCCACGCCGAGCTGCAGGCGCTGCTGCGCGAGGTGGTCAAAGCCGGGGGCGAAGGGCTGATGCTGCACCGCGCCAGCGCCGAATACCACGCTGGCCGCAGCACCGATTTGCTCAAGCTGAAAGACCACGACGACGCCGAAGCGCGCGTGCTGCGCCACATCCCCGGCCAGGGCAGACATGCAGGCCGCATGGGCGCACTGCTGGTCGAAACGCCCGAGGGCAAGCGCTTTCGCCTGGGCACGGGCTTTACCGACGCCCAGCGCGCCCAGCCGCCTGCCGTGGGCCGGTGGGTCACCTACCGCTACCAGGGCCTGCACGCAGACAGCGGCCTGCCCCGCTTTGCCCGCTTCGTGCGCGTGCGCGAAGACGCGCCGCTTGCAACTCAGCGCCGATAGCTCAGTCGGACGCGCCTGCCTGCGCGATGCAGCCCAGATACGCCTGCACCGTGGCCGCGTAGCCCAGCTCCAGCGCATCGGCGATGAGCGCGTGGCCGATGCTCACCTCTTCCACGCCCGGCACGGCGCGCAGAAAGTCGGCCAGGTTGTCGCGGCTCAGGTCGTGCCCCGCGTTCACGCCCAAACCCGCTGCGTGTGCGGCGCGGGCGGCGGCGGCGTAGCGGGCCAGCTCGGCGGCGCGCGCGGCGGCATCGCCGCTGGCCCAGGCGGCGGCGTAGGGCTCGGTGTACAGCTCCACGCGGTCAGCGCCCAGCGCGCGCGCCAGCGGCATCAGCTCGGGCAGCGGGTCCATGAACAGGCTCACGCGCACGCCCAGCGCCCGCGCCTCGTTTACCAGCGGGCGCAGGCGCTGGCACACCGCGTCGTCGGCCAGGTGCCAGCCGTGGTCGCTGGTGAACTGGTCTTCGCTGTCGGGCACGAAGGTGGCCTGCTGCGGGCGCGTGGCGCGGATGAAGCCCATCAGGTTCTGCGTGGGGTTGCCCTCGATGTTGTATTCACGGCCCGGCCAGCCTTGCAGCAGCGCAGCCAGCTCGTGCACGTCGTGCGCGCGGATGTGCCGCTCGTCGGGCCGCGGGTGCACGGTGATGCCGTGCGCGCCCGCCTGCAGGCACAGCGTGGCCGCGCGCACCACGCCGGGAATGCCCAGATGCCGCGTGTTGCGCACCAGCGCAACCTTGTTGACGTTGACGGAGAGTTGGGTGGTCATGGCGCGGAAAACGTGTGCAAGTCCATCATGAGCTGCCGCGTGCGCAGCGTGCCGACGCCGCAATGGTAGTGGAGCAATTCGCGCAACTGCTGGCGCAGCAGTCCGCGCGCTTCGCCAGGCAGCGCGGCGGTGGCTTGCAGCGTGGCGGAGAACGGCGCACCGCCATCTGCCAGCGCGCGCGCCAGCGTCAGCCAGTGCGCCCCGGCCAGCCAGGCTGCGTCGTCGCCATGCGCGGCGCGCAAGCCGCCCTCGGCCACCAGCCGGTAGCGCGCGGCCGCATCCAGCGGGGCGAGCGTGAGCGTTTGCGCATCCAGCGCGGGCAGGTGGCCGGTTTCGCGCAGCAGCAGCAGCTCGAAGGCGCGCAGCGCCGCCGCCACCAGCGCATCGCCCTCTTGCGCCGCCAGCACGTGCACCAGCGCCGCGTAGGCATCAAACAGGCGCGGATGCGCGTCCTCGCGCGCCAGCAGGCGCATGAGCAGCTCGTTGGCGTAATAGCCCGACAGCAAGGCATCGCCCGTGGGCATCACCGGCCCGCCGCCCCACTCGGCGCTTTTCAGGGTGCGAATCTCGGCATCTCCGCCCCAGCTGAGCGACAGGTGCTGCAAAGGCAACAGCACCGAACGGAAGTTGGACGATGGCCGCTTGGCCCCTTTGGCCACCAGCGCCACCCGCCCATGCGCGCGCGCAAACACCTCCACGATCACGCTGGACTCGCTCCAGTCGTAGTGGTGCAGCACGTAGGCGGGTTCGTGGGTGATGCGCTTCAAGGCTCACCTTCCCTTCCGGCTTGACCTTGAATTTGAATGCACATATGCTGTCATTATCATGCATACCATCGTGCTGGACACCAATGTGTTTGTTGCCGCGCTGCGCTCAGGCGGCGGCGCGTCACGCCAGATGTTGCGCGCGGTGCTGCAAGGTCGATACCAGCCTTTGTTCGGCAATGCCTTGTGGCTGGAATACGAAGACCTGCTGGGGCGTGGAGAAGTATGGACGCCGCAGACCACGGCAGCCGAGCGTCAGCAGGTGCTGGCCGCGCTGGCGCAGGCCGGGCGCTGGATCACCCCCTATTTCGGCTGGCGCCCCAATCTGCGCGACGAAGGTGACAACCACCTGATTGAACTGGCGATTGCCGGTGGTGCCAGCGCCATCGTGACGCACAACCTGCGCGATTTGCGCCACGGTGAACTGAGCTGGAAACACCTGCGCGTGCTCACGCCCGCGCAATGCCTGGAGACTTTGCCATGAGCACCATCACCATCCGCCTGCCCGACAACACCGCCGGGCGTCTTAGGCAACTGGCGCAGGCACGCGGCCTGAGCATGAACAAGTTGATCGAGGAAATGAGCACGCAGGCCATTGCCGCATTCGACGCCGAAAGCCGCTTTCGCGCGTTGGCGGCGCAAGCCGACAGGGCAGCGGCGCTGGCGGTGCTGGAGCGGCTTGACCGCGCCGAGCGCGCGCCTCATTCGTAGCCAAAACTGCGCAGGCGCGTCTCGTCGTCGGCCCAGCCGCTGCGCACCTTGACCCACAGCTCCAGGAACACCTTGCAATCCATGAGCTTTTCCAGCTCTTGCCGCGCTTCGGTGCCGATGCGCTTGAGGCGCTCGCCTTTTTCACCGATGACCATGGCCTTGTGGCCGTCGCGCTCGACGATGATGGTGGCCGCGATGCGCACCATGCGGCCATGCGCGCGGCTTTTTTCCTCGTCGAACTTGTCGATGACGACGGTGGAGGTGTAAGGCAGCTCGTCGCCCGTCAGGCGAAAGAGCTTTTCGCGCACGACTTCGCTGGCCAGAAACTTCTCGCTGCGGTCGGTCAGCTCGTCCTCGCTGTACCACCAGGGCTGCTCGGGCAGGTAGCGCTCGCAAATGCGCAGCAGGTTGAGCACGTCGCGCGGGTTCTTGGCCGACATGGGAACGAATTCGGCGAAGGGGTGGCGCTCTTGCATGTCGCGCAGCCAGGGCGCGATTTCGGTGCGCCGGTGCACCGTGTCGAGCTTGTTGGCCACCAGAATGACCGGCGTGTCCGGCGGCATGAGCGCCAGCACCTTGGCATCGCCCAGCGTGAAGCTGCCCGCCTCGACCACGAACAGGATCAGGTCCACCCCGTCCATCGCGCCGACCACGGTCTTGTTGAGCGATTTGTTCAGCGCCGCCGAGTGCTTGGTCTGAAAGCCGGGGGTATCGACGAACACGAATTGCGTGCCGCCACCGTCGTCGTTTGTCAGGGTGCGAATACCCGTGATGCGGTGGCGCGTGGTCTGCGCCTTGCGGCTGGTGATGCTGATTTTTTGCCCCACCAGCGCGTTGAGTAAGGTGGACTTGCCCACGTTGGGTTTGCCCACGATGGCAATCAGGCCGCAGCGCCTGCCGTGTGCGTCAGGCGCTGTGTCAGGGGCGGGATCGGAGGAAGGCGGAAGGTCGGTGGTTTCGCTCATGCTCGGGTGGTGTGTGCCTGCAGGGCTTGCAAGAGGGCAGCGGCGGCGGCCTGCTCGGCGGCGCGGCGCGAAACGCCCTGCCCCGTGCGCTCAAGGTCGCGCTCGGCCACGCGCGCCTGCACTTCAAAGGTCTGGCGATGCGCCGCGCCCAGGATGCGCAGCACTTCATAGTGCGGCAGTTGCATCTTGCGCCCTTGCAGCCACTCCTGCAAGGCGGTCTTGGCGTCCTTGGCGGCGGCGGACGTGGCGGGGGTGATTTCGGTGCGGTCGAACAGGCGGCGCACCAGGGCCACGGCGGCGTCGTGCCCGCCGTCGAGGTACACCGCGCCGATGAGGGCCTCCAGCGCATCGGCCAGGATGGAGGGGCGCGTCTGCCCGCCCGAGCGCATCTCCCCCTCCCCCAGGCGCAGCAGCTTGGGCAGGCCCAGCGCCAGCGCCAGGCGGTGCAGGCTGTCCTGGCGCACCAGCTGCGCGCGCATGCGCGAGAGATCGCCCTCGGGCAGCTTGCCCAGGGTTTCGTACAGCATGTGGGCCACGGCCACGCCCAGCACCGAGTCGCCCAGAAATTCAAGCCGCTCGTTGTGGTCGGCCGAGAAGCTGCGGTGCGTGAGGGCGCGCTGCAGCAGCGCCACATTGGAAAAGCGGTGCTGCAGGCGCGCCTGCAAGCCGTTCAAGTCGTCAGACACGCCGCATGCGCCCGTCGCCTTGCGTGGGCGCTCACCTGCCGCCCATGTCGGACGAGCCGTTGTACTTGAGCAGCAGATAGGCCGGACCTGCGAGCGGAATCTCCCTCTCGTAGGCGAAGCTCACCACCACCTTGTCGCCCATCTTGGTGACCTCCAGATCCTTGCCGGAGATGGATTCGATGTAGTCGATGCTCGCGGTGCGGTCGAATGACGCGCGCACGCCGGGCACGGTGTCTGCCTCGGCGGCGGCTTTCTTGACCGCCTTCTGGATGGCCATGTACTCGGTGGCCGTGGGCAGCACGCGCGCGCCCACGATGGCCAGCAGCGCCAGCACGATGCCCAGCACCAGCAGACCGATGAACGAAATGCCCCGCTGGGCCGAACGCGTTTGTGCTTTCATATCCTTGCTGCTCCCAAAATTAGTTGAACGAACCGATGCGCTTCAAGTTGCCGAAGTTCATCCACACGAAGAACGCCTTGCCGATGATGTTGGCATCGGGCACGAAGCCCCAGTAGCGCGAGTCGAGCGAGTTGTCGCGGTTGTCACCCATCATGAAGTAATGCCCTTCGGGCACCTTGCAGGTGACGCCCTCCACGCTGTACTGGCAATTGTCGCGGTAGACAAAGGGGTCGGCCCCCGCGATGAAGCCGGGCCGGCGATCATCCACGATGATCCGGTGGTTTTTCACACCCTCGTCCTGGCTGCTCAGCTGTTCGCTGAACTGCTTGAAGTATTCCATCACCGACTCGTCGAAGAAGTCGGACGCGGGGGTGACCGGCACGGGCTGGCCGTTGATGACCAGGCGCTTGTTGATGTAGGCCACCTCGTCGCCCGGCACGCCCACCACGCGCTTGATGTAGTCGATGCTGGGCCGCGGCGGGTAGCGAAACACCACCACGTCACCGCGCTCCACCGGCTTGCCTTGCGTGAGCCGGGTGTTGACCACGGGAAGCTTCAGGCCGTAGGTGAATTTGTTCACCAGGATCATGTCGCCGATGAGCAGCGTGGGGATCATGGAGCCGGACGGAATCTTGAACGGCTCGAACACGAAGGAGCGCAGCAGGAACACGATCAGGATGACCGGAAACAGCCCCGCCGTCCAGTCCAGCCACCAGGGTTGGGCGAGGGTCTGCTGTCGGGCCGCGTCTTCAAAGCTGCTGTCTACCTGCTCGATGCCCTGGCGGGCAAGCTCTTCACGCCGGGCACGCAATGCGTCGACCGCTTGCTGCGCTGCCGCACGGCGGCGCGGCAGAAACACGAAGCGCTCGGCCAGCCAGTAGACCCCGGTGACCACGGTGGCCAGAAACAGCAGCAAGGCGAAGTTGCCTTCCACCATGCCGAAATACCACGCGGCACCGTAGCCGACGAAGCCGGCCAGAATGAATGCGGTGAGGATGGGCATGTCAGTTATCCATAGCGCTGCGCACTACCCGCATGGCATGAAACGCCAGCGGTGCGCGATGACGAATGACTGCGCTCTGGCGAGCGCATGACAAATGACTCGCGACATCGGTGTGCACGATGCATTTGTCATTTGTCATGGCGCGCCAGCGCCAGTCATGGAGCGCAGCGAAGTCATGTTTCATTTCAGTCTTCCACCTGCAAAATGGCCAGGAACGCCTCTTGCGGCACTTCGACCGATCCGATCTGCTTCATCCGTTTCTTGCCTGCTTTCTGTTTTTCCAATAGCTTGCGCTTGCGCGTGATGTCGCCGCCATAGCATTTTGCCAGCACGTTTTTGCGCAAGGCCTTGATGTTCTCGCGCGCGATGATGTTGGCACCGATGGCGGCCTGGATCGCCACGTCGAACTGCTGGCGGCTGATGATCTCACGCATCTTGGCCGCCACCGCGCGCCCGCGGAACTGCGACTGGCTGCGGTGCACGATGATTGAAAGCGCATCGACCTTCTCGCCGTTGAGCAGGATGTCCACCTTCACCACGTCGGACGGACGGTACTCCTTGAACTCGTAGTCCATGCTGGCGTAGCCGCGTGAGACGCTTTTGAGCTTGTCGAAGAAGTCCAGCACGATCTCGCCCAGCGGCAAGTCGTAGGTGAGCATGACCTGCCTGCCGTGGTAGGCCATGTTGAGCTGCACGCCGCGCTTCTGGTTGGCCAGCGTCATCACCGGGCCCACGTAGTCCTGCGGCATGTACAGGTGCACGGTGACGATCGGCTCGCGGATTTCGTTGATCTTGCCCTGGTCGGGCATCTTGGACGGGTTCTCTACCTGGATGACTTCGCCGTCGGCCTTTTCCACCTCGTAGACCACGCTGGGCGCGGTGGTGATGAGGTCCATGTCGAACTCGCGCTCCAGCCGCTCCTGCACGATCTCCATGTGCAAAAGGCCCAGAAAGCCACAGCGAAAGCCGAAGCCCAGCGCCTGGCTGACCTCGGGCTCATAGTGCAGGCTGGCGTCGTTGAGCTGGAGCTTTTCCAGGCTGTCGCGCAGCGCGTCGTACTGGTTCGCCTCGGTCGGGTACAGGCCGGCAAACACCTGCGGCTGCACCTCCTTGAAGCCGGGCAGGGCCGCACTGGCCGGGCCCAGGTTGTTGGGCAGCTTTTTCTCCAGCGTGATGGTGTCGCCCACCTTGGCGGCTTTCAGCTCCTTGATGCCGGCGATGATGTAGCCCACCTCGCCCGCCTCCAGCGCCTCGCGCGGCTGCTGGCCGGGCGTGAACACGCCCAGGTTGTTCGCCTCATAGGCGGCGCCGGTGGCCATCATCTTGAAGCGCTCGCCTTTTTGCAGGCGGCCGTCGACCACGCGCACCAGCATCACCACGCCCACGTAGGCGTCGAACCAGCTGTCGATGATCATGGCGCGCAGCGGCGCGTCGGGCTGGCCGCGCGGCGGCGGCACCTTGGCGACGATCTGCTCCAGCACCTCGTCTATCCCCATGCCCGTCTTGGCCGAGATGGCGATGGCGTCGCCCGCGTCGATGCCGATCACGTCCTCGATCTCGGCCTTGGCGTTGTCAGGGTCGGCCTGCGGCAGGTCCATCTTGTTGAGCACGGGCAGCACTTCCACGCCCAGGTCAAGCGCGGTGTAGCAGTTGGCCACGGTCTGCGCCTCCACGCCCTGGCTCGCGTCGACCACCAGCAGCGCGCCTTCGCAGGCCGACAGCGAGCGGCTGACCTCGTAAGAGAAGTCCACATGGCCGGGGGTGTCGATCAGGTTGAGGTTGTAGAGCTGCCCGTCGCGGGCCTTGTATTGCAGGGCGGCGGTTTGCGCCTTGATGGTGATGCCCCGCTCTTTCTCGATGTCCATCGAGTCGAGCACCTGCTCGCTCATCTCGCGGTCCGACAGGCCGCCGCAGCGCGAGATGAGCCGGTCGGCCAGGGTGGATTTCCCGTGGTCGATATGGGCGATGATCGAGAAGTTTCGGATGTGGTCCATCAAGGAATGAAGGCAAATGGCGCGCGCAGCGGACGCCCGCTGCACGCATGAAAACGACCTGCGCCACAGCGGGCAAACACATGCCGAATGGCGCAAATCCTATGAAAAAAGGGCGCGCCCATGAAGCGGCGCGCCCTCAACCAACAATCTATGGCAACTGCGATAGTTGGGACCTCATTGTAGGCAAAAAGCGTTTGGCTCTTTGCCCGAATGGCGCGACCCGAGAACCGCTGTCACACGCACGCACAAGCGGGAAAACCCGGGTCAACCGCATGCACGCCAACCCTGTCAAGGACGCGGGATTTTATCCATTTCCGCACGAAGCCAGAGAAGGCCGGCGCGTGCTGTGCCGCTGACAGTGCGAAAACAAGCGACAACGGCCTGGTGCTGATATGAACAATCAATCACATAGCTGCTTGCGTACGATATTCATGCGCAAGCAGCGTTTATCCATATCAGGATTTTTTGGGAAGTCCCCCCAGCCTCAGCGTGCGGTGCCGGGCCGAACCAGCACGAACTGCACCAGGTCGCCACGCTGCACCAGCATGTTGATGGGCCTGGCCCGGTCGGCTTTTTCGACGGCGGCCTCGAACTCTTTCAGGTTGTGAATTTCGGTGTTGCCGACGGACAGGATGATGTCGCCCTCGCGCAGCCCGGCGCGTGCGCCTGCGTCGGCGGCCGCTTCCACGCGCACGCCGCGCTTGGCGTTCAGCTCGCGGCGCTGCGCATCGGTCAGCTCGGCCAGTGTCAGGCCCAGCACCTGCGTCCGGCCTGCTGCCTTGGGCGGCTCGCTGCCGCGCGAGGCGGGGCGCCTGGCGGTTTGTTCGGGCTCCAGCTCGGCAATGGTCACGTTCAGCTCGCGGTTCTGCCCACGGCGAAACACCGTCATGGTGCTGCGCGTGCCGGGCTTGGTGTTGCCCACCTGGCGCGGCAGATCGGAGGCGCGCTCGATGGCGCGGCCCTCGAAGCGCACGATGATGTCGCCCGCCTCCACGCCTGCCTTGTCGGCGGGTGCACCCGGCTCCACGCTGCGCACCAGCGCGCCTTGCGGCTTGCCCAGGCCAATGGACTCGGCCACGTCGCGCGTGACCTCGGCGATCTGCACGCCAATGCGCCCGCGCGTCACGCGGCCAGACGCGCGCAGCTGCTCGCTCACGCTCATGGCCTCGTCGATCGGGATGGCAAACGAAATGCCCATGAACCCGCCCGAGCGCGAGTAGATCTGGCTGTTGATGCCCACCACTTCGCCGCGCATGTTGATGAGCGGGCCGCCCGAGTTGCCGGGGTTGACGGCCACGTCGGTCTGGATGAAGGGCAGGTAGTCGCCCGTGTCGCGCTGCTTGGCGCTGACGATGCCGGCGGTGACGGTGTTCTCCAGCCCGAAGGGCGAGCCGATCGCCATCACCCATTCGCCCACGCGCAGGCGATTCACGTCGCCCACGCGCACGGCGGGCAGGCCGGTGGCGTCGATCTTGACCACCGCCACGTCGGTGCGCTTGTCGGCACCCACGATGCGGGCCTTGAACTCGCGCTTGTCCGGCAGCGTGACCAGCACTTCGTCGGCACCCTCCACCACGTGGGCGTTGGTCATGACGTAGCCGTCGGCGGTGATGATGAAGCCCGAGCCGACGCCGCGCGGCACTTCCTGCTCGGGCTGCTGGGGCGACGGGCGGTTCTGGCGCGGCACGTTGGGCAGAGGAATGCCGAAAAAGCGGCGGAAGAACTCCTGCATTTCCTCATCCGAGCCGCCACCGCCACCACCGCGGCCAGCGCGCACCCGCTCGATGGTGCGGATGTTCACCACGGCCGGGCCGACCTGATCCACCAGATCGGTGAAATCAGGCAAGCCGCGCACCGAAGGCGCGGCAGCAGGTGCAGCAGGCACGGGGGTTTGCGCCTGCGTCAATGGCGAAAACGCCAGCAGCGCCGCGCCCAGCAAGGGGGCCGCCAGCTTGAAACCTTCAAGTCTTGTCATCTTCAACCACATGTCAGTTATCCATAGCGCTGCGCGCCACCCGCATCGCATGAAACGGGTGTCC
>JAUNTQ010000148.1 GCA_030538605.1 Pseudomonadota bacterium | reverse complement strand
ATCTTCGAGGCCAACAAGCCCATGCTGAGCGACCCCAACAAGATCTACCCCGGCCAGAAGCTGCGCATCCCGGCGCTCTGACACCCGCTGGCGCCCAGAAGGCTGCGGCCTTCTGGCGGCGCAAAGACCACGAAGAAAGCACCTGCGGGTGCTTTTTTAATTAGAAAACAATAGCTGTTTGCGCACAAAATATCTCATTTTCAAATCAAAATTATATGAAAACGGTTTATTAACTACGCAAAAAGCTACACTTTTTATACTTCTTGCGCCCTTCCGCATGAGCACTTGCTTTTCGCACCGATGGCCACATGCCGGCCGGTTGGCCGGTTCGTCCTGGTGTCACGGCCCTGTCATTTTCCCCAGCTGGTAACGATCCCAGCTTTCGTGCCCCGCCGTCTGGCACCACACTGAAGCCCCGCCTTCATGGAGGTCACGAGATGCAGCAAATGGCCAAGGCGCGCCCCGCACCGCCGCGCCCGGCGCCCGCCCGGCACCTCGTGCAGTCGCGGCAAAAGCCCCTGCCGCGAAGCCGCTGCCAAAACCCGTTCTGCCATCTGCAGCGCTGAAAGCACTGAAGTCGACAACGTCGCTGCTGCTGTCCGGCAAAGCGTCGGGCGCCGTCCCGACCACACTGCCCACTCGCAAGCCCGACGATCTGCCCAACCCCATGGCGACAGCCCCGCAAGGCGCCGCAGCCAGGCCCGGTGCGGCGACCAGTGCGAAACCAGGCAGCCTGCCGACCTTCAACGCAGGGCAGGTTGTCAAGCAGGTGCAGCAGGCGCTGCCCCAGGTTTTGGGGCCGCTGTTGAACGGTTCCGCATCCCCCTGGAAAGCGCCCTTCAGGCCCACGCCGATCGCTCAGGCCGTTCAGCGAACGGACCAGGCCGCAGTCACAACGGCAAAAGCCTCTACCGATGCCAAGGCCGTGCTCCAATCTCCAAAACACATGGCGCAGCTGTTACCGGTGGCTTTTTCGCCAAGTGCGCCATCGTTGCTCATGGCCACAAAGTCATTGGCGCCGGTGACCGCCGCGCGCGCGTCAGCCAAGGCGCTGGAGCGCGCGGTCACGCAGGAGGTGGGCGTGCGCGTCGAAACCAGGCAGCCGTCCCGCCCGACAGAAACCACCTACATGGACGCGACGCGCGCGATCCATGCTCGGCACGTGAACAACCGCGCCGTGCGCGAAGTGGTCAACAACGCGTTGACCGACGTTGCCGTGCGCCGACGCACCAACACCGTTTACGAGCGCGTGAACCAGCGCAGCGGCGATCTGCCCCGGCTGCAGGCGCTGGATCGGCAGGTCATCGCGAAACAGGCGCTCGTCAAGAGCGCGAGCAGCTGGGAGGAAACCATCGAAAAGCGTGTGCAAGGCCGGCTTGAGAGCGACCCGCGCACGCGTGCGCTGGCCGCCAAGGTGGGCGTCAACAGCACAGCCGACTTGCAGGCCGTCGCCGACAAGCCCGGACAAGCCTCTTCAAGCGCCGCCCAGATGGCCACGCGCCGGCTGGAGGAGTCCACCCGCCACATCCAGTCGGCGCAGCTGAATGCACATGTCGTGGCCGGCGCCATGCCGGCTTTGCAGCAAGGGGTTGAGCGCTTTCAGTCGACGTTCTCCCCCTACGGCGATCAGGAAACGCGATCCAACCGCGACGCCAGCCTTCTGCGGGGCGAGGGCATGGGCAAGCTGCTCAAGACCGTTGACCGCATGGCGGAATCACACGAGGGCCAGCAGTTGATCAAGCACCTGGCGCAACTGGGCATCCGGGACGCCCAGGCAGAGCGCGCCCACATCGGAAGCGGTGGGCGTGTGGACTATTCGCTGGCCGTCATCAATGCCCGCAAGCACGACATGGCTGTGCAGCAATTGCACTACGAGCGTGCGGTCCACGGCGGCATGGAAGATTTTCGTGCCCGGGTGGGCAAGGACATCGATGCCGCGCGTGCCCATGGCGCCGCCCAGGTGTTCGTCACGCAAAACTTTCACCCGGGCATGACCCCAGCGCAGATCAAGAAGGCCGAGACCGCGTATCTGCAAGAAAACCCCGGGTTCAGGCACGCGCAGCAAATGCATGACGACCGCATCGCGCACTACGGGCGCCTGCTGAGCGCGCAAATAGCGGCATTGAAAGACCACCGCTTCGAGACCGATTCCCCCACCCAGGCCGAGCACTTTGCCGCACAACGAAATCAAACGCTGGATGCAGCCAGCAAGGACCCCAACGTGCTGACCGCCGCTTTGGCCACTGCCCGACCGGGCCAACCAGCCCTGAGCGACCGGCAATACCAGGTCTTCGGCGAGTTCCTGAACGACATCGACCGCCGGGCATTCAGGCTGGGCGATACCGCCCGGCGCGCGAGCGGCGAGTTGGGCGCGGCCGTGATTCGATCCAAACTCGACGGTCGGCTCGGCAAGAAAGTGGTGGACGGTCAACTGGTGTCGCTCAACTTGCGCGAACCCGCAGACCGGACGCTGCTGGGGCAACGCCTGGACGTGTTGCGTACCGTCAAGAACCACCCCTTGATTCAGGTATCCGGCAAGCAGCTGGACCTGGTCGCCGACAGCTTTCAGGACATCCTCAACAACCCCGCGCAGACGCCCCGTTCGCTCAAGCAGCAAATGGAAACACTGGAGCGCCGCACGCGTGGCATCGAAGCCTTCGACCGCAAAACGCCGGTGGGCCAGATGCTGCGGACACTCGGATTCGGATTGACGGCTATCAGCACGACCTATGGCATCCATGACCTTGTCGACGCCGACGGAAAGTCGGCCGAAAAAAGACTGGCGGAATTCGCCAAGACGGGCGCCGACCTGGGCAGCCTGGGTTACAAAGGCACCGAGCTTTATGCCGGCCTGAAAAACCTTCCAGACGAACACTGGCTGGCCAAGCTGGTCAACCCCGTCGCCTTCCGCACCCTCGGGGTCATCGCAGCCGTACCGGACGCCCTCAACAGCCATGAAGCGCTGACGCGCGGCGACACCACGGCGGCGAGTCTTCATGCCACGACAGCGGTTGGCGGGCTGATGGCGACCTTTGGCGTGGCAGGCTCAACGCTGCCGACCGCCGCAGGTGCCGCTCTGGGACCCCTTGCAGGGCCATTCGGCCTTGGCTTGATGGCGGCAGGCACAGCTGGGCTGATGCATCCCCAGCAGACCAGGCCATACCGCATGCATGAGCCGATGGAAGACGGTGGCATGAGCCAGCGCTACCTCATGCATGTCGGCCTGTCCGAATCGGCCGCGCATACGCTGGTGGACCAAAGCGAACATGGCGGCCACAGCCCCTACGGCATGGCGGCTGCGTACGCAGCCAGCAAAGGCTGGGACTTGAAGCAGGCTGAGGACCAGAAAGCCTTTACCGACTGGCTCCATCGGCTGGATGAGCAACGCCAGCTGACACACCTGACTTCGATCCTGAAGCGCTCGCTGGATGATCGGCGCATCAAGGGAGATCTGCAAACGTTCAACAGACGCCGGGATGATGACTTTTTTTATCAGCCGTTGATATGGAATCGCAATGGATATCCGATAGGTGGTAACGCTCGTCTGGAACAAACCCCCATCACGCCAAGTCAGCTGAGCCAACACCTTGCGGCTGTTGGCATTGAAGACCTGCCGATCAACCACCAATCGCGCATCTTCACCCGCTCGGGCACGAGCAAGTTCATGGTTCCGCATTGACCCAACCCGTCGATGCCGCCCGGCCCCGACGGGTGTGCCACGACGCACCCGTTCACGCCCTCAGTTCTGCCGCCACGGCAGCCCCGCCTGCCGCCAGCCATTCTTGTGGCCGCGCTGGGCGTTGGCGTCGGGCGCGCCTTCAAACCCACCGACGATGTTGTAGGCCACCAGCCCCAGCTCGGAAGCGCGCCGTGCGGCGGCAACCGAGCGCACGCCGCTGCGGCACAGCAAGGCGACGGGCTTGCCGCCTGCGGCCTGGGCGATGGCGGCATCGAAGTCCGGGTTCAGCGCCATGCCGGGCCACTGCTTCCAGGCCACGGCAGGCGCGCCGGGCACGAAGCCGACCCACTCGCGCTCGGCGTCGGTGCGCACGTCCACCAGCACGGCGCTGCCTTCTTCCATCCATTGCAGCGCGGTTTGTGGGCTGATGTCGCCCGCATAGCCTTCGGCGGCGGCCACCGGCTGCCGTGCATCGGCGTGCTCGCCCGCGTCCTGGCGCAGGCCCGAGCGCTGGTTGGCAGGCACGGCCTCGTCCATGCGGCGGGGCGGCGGCAGATCGAGCGCGTTCATCAGCTGCACGAACTGCGCGCGCGTCTTGCCGGCCAGGCGCGGGTTGGTGGCTTTTTCCACGCCGATGGTGGACTGGGTGCGCTCGTGGTAGTCGTGCCCCGGCCAGACGATGGTGGTGTCGGGCAGGGTGAAGAGCTTTTGCGTGATGCTGTCGTAAAGCGCCTGGGCAGAGCCTGACTGGAAGTCGGTGCGGCCACAGCCCTGGATGAGCAGGGTGTCGCCGGTGAAGACGTGCCGCTCGTCATGGCGCAGGTCAGGCCGCATGCCGTGGCCCAGCGGGGTGTGGCCCAGCTCGCTGGCCGGCGCGGCGTCGGCATGCGGCGCGCGCTGCCAGTAAAAGCACACGCTGCCCGCCGTATGGCCCGGCGTGTGCAGCACGCGCAACTGCTCGCGGCCAAAAGCCAGGGTGTCGCCATCGTGCAGTTGCACGGCGGCGGTGCCCACGTCGCAGCCGGCGGGCGCGGCCAGCCGCGCGCCGGTCAGCTCGGCCAGCCGGGCGGCGCTGGTGATGTGGTCGGCATGGGCATGGGTTTCAAGCGCCCAGACCAGGCGCAGGCCCAAGCGGCGCAGCGTGTCCAGATCGCGCTCAAGCTGCTCGTCCACCGGGTCGATGATGGCGGCCTCGCGCGTGTCTTCATCGAAGACGATGTAGGTGAAGGTGCTGGAGGCGGGGTCGAAGAGCTGCGTGGGGTTCATGCCCGCAGTGTAGGGCGCGCGCCGCCGCCCAAACGGCTCAGGAAAACTTCAGCAGCAGCTGCGCCACGTCTTCCGGCTTCATCTCGCCGGTGGCGATCAGGTCGGCCACCATGGCGTAGAAAGCCTTGTCGAGTGCCTTGCGCGCAGCCGACATCTGCTGCGCCACCTTGTCGGTGTCGGCATCGGCCTCGATCAGCTTCTGCAGGCCGCGCAGCTGCCCCTCCACGCGCGCCAGGCGGGCACACAGGGCTTTTTTTCGAGAAGGTTCGACAGACATAGCCATATACCCACCCAGTTGAACTATTGTGTTAATTTCTGGATATTAACGGCTATGTTGTGAGCCCCAAGTCGTAATGTCCCCATAGCCCCAGATAGAAGTGTCCCCTTTTG
>JAUNTQ010000147.1 GCA_030538605.1 Pseudomonadota bacterium | reverse complement strand
TCGGCCGCGCTGCTGGTGCCGGTGTTTGCCGCCATTGCCGAGCGCATGGGCATGCCGCCCACGGTGCTGGTGCTGATGATCGGCATCGGTGCGTCGTGCGCCTTCATGCTGCCTGTGGCCACGCCGCCCAACGCCATCGTCTACGGCACCGGCCAGGTGCCGCAAAGCGCCATGATCAAGGCCGGCGCGGTGCTGAACGTGTTCTGCGTCATCGTGCTGACGCTGTGGGGCTACTTCTTCCTGAGGTAGTTCAGCGCTACCTCGTAGGCTGGGTAGAGTCGAAGGCGAAACCCAGCGCTTTCGCGAGCCGGTTTGCTGGGTTTCGCCTTCGGCTCTACCCAGCCTACAAAGGTTTGTGCATGCACAGGTTTTGCAGGGTGGGTGCTCGGCACCCACGTGAGCGCGGCGGGCCATCCTGTCCGCGTGGGTGCAAGCACCCACCCTACGGGACAATCATGGGGTATATGTAAAAAAACCCCGCCAGCCTTACGCTAGCGGGGGTTATGTGTGGGGGTATATGTGGATGTGCCCTGCTCAGAACACGCCCAGCGAGTTCAGGAACACGATGCAGATGGCGATGGGTGCCAGCCACCTGACCAGCCAGAACCACACCAGCAGCAGCCCGCGCGCCAGGCCGCTGCCCTGGGCGGCGCTTTGCAGCACCGTGTCGCGGTCGAGCCGCCAGCCGACGAACAGCGCCACCAGCAGCACGCCCAGCGGAATGGCGATGGTGCTGGTGACGAAGTCGAGTATGTCGAACACCGTCTTGCCTGCCAGCTTGACGTCCGACAGCACGCCGAAGGACAGCGCCGAGGGCACGCCCACCAGCGTGATGACCACGCCCAGAATCCAGGTCATGCGGCGGCGCAGATAGGGGTTGCCGCGCGAGGCGGCGGCGGTGATCGTCTCCAGCAGCGAGAAGGTGGAGGTGAGCGTGGCAAACAGCACCAGCACCAGAAACACCACGAACATCGGCATGCCAAACGGCAGCTGCTGAAACACCGCCGGCAGCACCACGAAGATCAGCCCCGGCCCCGCGCCCGGCTCGAAGCCCAGCGCGAACACGGCGGGAAAGATCACCAGCCCGGCCAGCAGCGAGATGAGCAGGTTCATCCACACCACGTGGCTGGCCGCGCCGTAGAGGTTGTCGGTCTTGCCCAGGTAAGAGGCGTAGGTGACCATGATGGTCATGCCCAGGCTGAGGGCAAAAAACGCCTGGCCCATGGCCAGCAGCAGCGTCTTGCCGTTGAGGTAGCCCCAGTCGGGCTTGAGCAGAAACTCCACCCCCGCCCAGGCACCCGGCAGCGTGAGCGAGCGCACGGCCAGCAGGATGAACAGCACGAACAGCGCGGGCATCATGAACTTGTTGGCGCGCTCGATGCCGGTGGACACGCCGGACTGGATCACGGCCACTGTCAGCAGCATGGTCAGCGCCTGAAAACCCACCATCTGCCACGGGTTGGCGATGATCTGGCCGAACAGCGCCGCGTAATCGGTGCCCGCGCCCAGGTGGCCGGCCAGCGTGTGATAGAGGTAGGCCAGCACCCACCCGCCCACCACGCTGTAGAACGAGAGGATGACAAAGCAGGTGACCACGCCCAGCACGCCGGCCCAGCGCCAGCCGCTGCCGGGCGCGAGCGTGTCGTAGGTGGCGATGGCGTTGCGCCGCGTGTGGCGGCCCATGAAGAATTCGGCCACCAGCATGGGCAGGCCCACCAGCAGCGTCAGCGCGATGAACATCAGGAAGAACACCGCGCCGCCGTTGGTGCCCGCCGTGTACGGAAAGCGCCAGATGGCCCCCAGCCCGATGGCCGAGCCGGCCGCCGCCAGGATGAAGCCGATGCGTGATGACCAGGAATCGCTGGTTTGGCTCATGGTTTGTCTCCTTGTTTTTTGGATGCCCTCATGGGGCGGTGCGTGATGGTGCCGGGTGATGCCCTCTCAGTGTTCTGCCAGCCGCGCGCGGTGCCGCGCGATCTGCGCCTGCACCTGCGCGGGCGCGGTGCCGCCCAGGGTGTTGCGGGCGTTCAGGCTGCCGCGCAGGCTCAAAGGCTCGAACACGTCTTTCTCGATGGCGGGGTGGAACTCCTGCAGCACCTTGAGCGGCAGCTCTGACAGATCGCAGTGGTGCGACTGCGCGGCCTTCACCGCGTGCGCCACCGTCTCGTGCGCATCGCGGAAGGGCAGGCCTTTTTTCACCAGATAGTCGGCCAGGTCGGTGGCGGTGGCGTAGCCTTTTTGCGCGGCGGCCTGCATGGCTTGTGCGTTGACGGTGATGCCGCCTTCTTTCGCGCCCGTCTGCGGATTCATCTGCCCGCCGATCATCTCGACAAAGATGCGCAGCGTGTCGCGCAGCGTGTCCACGGTGTCGAACAGCGGTTCCTTGTCTTCCTGGTTGTCCTTGTTGTAGGCCAGTGGCTGGCCCTTCATCAGCGTGATGAGGCCCACCAGATGGCCCACCACGCGCCCGGTCTTGCCGCGTGCCAGCTCGGGCACGTCGGGGTTTTTCTTCTGCGGCATGATGGACGAGCCGGTGGTGAAGCGGTCGGCAATCTTGATGAAGCCGAAGTTCTGGCTCATCCACAGAATCAGCTCTTCGCTCAGGCGGCTGACGTGCACCATCACCAGAGAAGCAGCGGCGGTGAACTCGATGGCGAAGTCGCGGTCGCTCACGGCGTCCAGGCTGTTCTGGCAGATGCCTTCCATGCCGAGGGTTTTGGCGACACGCTCGCGGTCGAGCGGATAGGTGGTGCCCGCCAGCGCGGCGCTGCCCAGCGGCAACTGGTTGACGCGGCGGCGCACGTCCTGCATGCGCTGCTCGTCGCGCGCAAACATCTCCACATAGGCCAGCAGGTGGTGCGCAAAGCTCACCGGCTGCGCCACCTGCAGGTGGGTGAAGCCGGGCAGGATGACCTCGACGTTCTGCTCGGCCACATCCACCAGCGCGCCTTGCAGCTCGCGCAGCAGGCCGGTGACAAGGTCGATCTCGCCGCGCAGCCACAGGCGGATGTCGGTGGCCACCTGGTCGTTGCGGCTGCGGCCCGTGTGCAGGCGCTTGCCCGCGTCGCCCGCCAGCTGCGTCAGGCGCGCCTCGATGTTGAGGTGCACGTCTTCCAGCGCCAGCTTCCAGTCGAACGTTCCGCTCTCGATTTCAGAGCTTATGGTGCGCATGCCGCGCTGGATGGCGGCATGGTCTTCTGGCGAAATGATGCCTTGGTGGCCAAGCATCTCGGCATGCGCCAGGCTGCCCGCGATGTCGGCAGCGGCCAGGCGCTTGTCGAAAAACACGCTGGCGGTGTAGCGCTGCACCAGCTCGCTCATGGGCTCGCTGAACAGGGCAGACCAGGCTTCGGATTTCTTGTCGAGTTGGTTGGCAGACATTGGGGGGGTGTGTGAAGAAATGACGCTGGCGCGACGGGCGGCGCGGCAGGGCGGACAAGCGTGCGGGTGGCCGACCTAAACTGCGCTGGAGCGCACCAGACCCATGAAAGACTCACAAATTCTATCGACCTTCGCCGAGCGCAAGCGCCCGCGCGCCGCGCCCAAGCCCGCGCCGGTGCTCGTGTTCGACGCTTGCCAGGCGGGCGTGATCCTGCGTGCCGTGCTGTATGTCGAGGCTGTGGTCGCCGTGGGGCTGATGTACATCAGCCAGGGCCTGCTCGACTGGGTGGGGCGCGTGGCGCTCATCACCGGCGGCGCGCTGCCGGCCACGCTGCTGTGGCTGGTGCTGGGCTGCAGCCTGAAAAAGCCCATTGCCCGCCTGCCCTGGGCGGCGCAGGTGGCCGTGGGCGTGGGCCTGGGCGCGCTGGCGGGGGTGTATGCCTGCGCCATGCTGGCGCTGCTGGGCCTGGCCGAAGCGCCGCCCTGGCTGGCCAGCGCCTTCACCGGCGCGCTGCTGGCCGCCGGGCTGGTGGCGGGGCTGCTGTGGCGCGTGCGCGGACGCACCCCGGCGGCCACGGCAGCGCGGCTGGCCGAGTTGCAGTCGCGCATTCGCCCGCACTTTCTGTTCAACACGCTCAACACCGCCATTGCCCTGGTGCGCAACGAACCCGCCAAGGCCGAAACCATTCTGGAAGACCTGTCCGACCTGTTTCGCCATGCCCTGGCCGAAGGGCAGGGCAGCTCCACCCTGGGCCAGGAGATCGAGCTGGCGCGGCGCTATCTGGAGATCGAGCAAATGCGCTTTGGCCCGCGCCTGCGCGTGGAGTGGGCGCTGGACGAGCGCGCCCACGGCGCGCGCCTGCCGCCGCTCATCTTGCAGCCGCTGGTCGAAAACGCCGTCAAGCACGGCGTCGAGCCCAGCGCCAAAGGCGCGCAGCTGCGCATCTCCACCCAGCGGCGCGGGCAGATGGCCCTCATCAAGGTCACCAACACCGTGCCCGCCGGCCAGGGCCACGCGGGCCACGGCATCGCGCTCGACAACGTGCGCAACCGCCTGCGCCTGCTGCACGATTTGCAAGGCGGCTTTCGCACCGCGCTGGCGGGTGGCGTATACCAGGCGCGCATCGAAGTCCCCCTGAAAGGCGACGACCGCACATGACCGCTCCCTTGCAAGTGCTCATCGTCGACGACGAGCCGCTCGCCCGCTCGCGCCTGCGCACCCTGCTGGGCGACTGCCGCCAGCCCGAAGCCGTGGCCGCCGCCGAGGCCGCCAGCGCCGCCCAGGCCATGGCGCTGGTGCAGCGCCAGCGTTTTGACGTTGCCCTGCTCGACATCCACATGCCCGGCGCCAACGGCCTGCAACTGGCCGCCGCCCTGCGCGATGCGCCCGAGCCGCCGCTGGTCGTCTTCGTCACCGCCCACACCGAACACGCCGTGCACGCCTTCGAGCTGGAGGCGGTCGACTACCTCACCAAGCCCGTGCGGCTGGAGCGGCTGCAAACCGCACTTCAAAAAGTAGAGCGCTTGGCGCAAGCCAGTCAAGCGCCAGAGGCCGATTTGGCACCCAACTGGCTGCTCATCACCGAGCGTGGCCGCACCCTGCGCGTGCCTTTGCCCGAGGTGCTGTACCTCAAAGCCGAGCTGAAGTACGTCACCGTGCGCACGGCAACGGCCAGCCATGTGCTGGACGGCAGCCTGAGCCAGCTGAGCGACAAATTCCCTGGCCGCTTTTTGCGCATCCACCGCAACGCCCTGGTCGCGCGCAACGCCATTCGCGCGCTGGTGCGCCACCACGACCCCGAAGAAGGCGAAGGCTGGGCCGTGCGCCTGGTCGGCATCGACGAGGTGCTGATGGTCTCGCGCCGCCAGGTCACCGCCGTGCGCGACGCGCTGGGCGAGTAGGGTGGCCACTTGTGCCCGCGCCCGTCGGCTGAGCCAACAAGTAAGCGCCGTGTAGCA
>JAUNTQ010000146.1 GCA_030538605.1 Pseudomonadota bacterium | reverse complement strand
CTGCTCAACATCATCAACTTCACGCACGGCGCGCAGTACATGATGGGCGCGTTTGTGGCCTACCTGCTGCTTGAAAAGCTGGGCCTGGGCTACTGGTGGGCGCTGGTGCTGGCGCCGCTCATCGTCGGCGCCACCGGCGTGGTGATTGAGCGCACCATGCTCTCGCGCCTGTACAAGCTTGACCACCTGTACGGCCTGCTGCTGACCTTTGGCCTGGCGCTGGTCATCCAGGGCGTGTTCCGCAACGAGTTCGGCTCCGCCGGGCTGCCCTACCGCATGCCCGAACAGCTCACCGGCGGGCAGAACCTGGGCTTCATGTTCCTGCCCAACTACCGCGCCTGGGTGGTGGTGGCATCGCTCATCGTCTGCCTGGGCACCTGGTTCGTGATCGAGCGCACCAAGCTGGGCGCTTATCTGCGCGCGGCCACCGAAAACCCGCAACTGGTGCAGGCTTTCGGCATCAACGTGCCGCGCATGATCACGCTCACCTACGGCTTTGGCGTGGCGCTGGCGGCGCTGGGCGGGGTGATGGCCGCGCCCATCTACGCCGTCAGCCCGCAGATGGGGGCCGATCTCATCATCGTGGTGTTCGCCGTGGTGGTGATTGGCGGCATGGGTTCCATCATGGGGGCCATCGTCACCGGCTTTGGCCTGGGCATCGTCGAGGGGCTGACCAAGGTGTTCTACCCCGAGGCGTCGAGCACGGTGATCTTCATCATCATGACCATCGTGCTGCTGCTGCGGCCGGCGGGGCTGTTCGGAACGCAAAAATAATGCTCCCCCTGAGTCGCGCTGCGCGCGCCTTCCCCCTGAGGGGGACAGCGCCAGTGGCCGGGGAACCCCGGCCACGGCGCTCCCGGCTGGCTCGGCTCCCAGCCTTTTTACTTTTTTTGAGCACGACTTACGCAAAAAGGACTTCCCCACTGGCATCTCAAGATGCAAAAGGGGGTCAAATCTGGCTGAATTGCGTAAGTCCTATTGATATTCACCGTCTGCGGCACGGAATATGACTATGGCTGAATCGGCAATTTCCCAATCTTCGGTTTCGGCGGCGCGCACCGCGCAAGACGCGGGGCGTCTGCACCGCTGGGTGTTCGTCGGCATGGCGCTGCTGTTTGCGGCGGCGCCTTTCCTGGGGCTGTACCCGGTGTTCATGATGAAGGTCATGTGCTTCGCGCTGTTTGCGTGCGCCTTCAACCTGCTGCTGGGCTACGGCGGGCTGCTGTCGTTCGGCCACGCCATGTTCTGGGGCGGCGCGAGCTACGCGGCGGCGCATGCAGCCAAGGTGTGGGGGCTGACGCCCGAGCTGGCGGTGCTGTTTGCCACCGTGTGCGCCGGTGCGCTGGGCTGGGTGGTGGGCCTTTTGGCCATCCGCCGCCAGGGCATCTACTTCGCCATGATCACGCTGGCGCTGGCGCAGATGGTGTTCTTCTTTTCGCTGCAAGCGCCTTTCACCGGCGGCGAGGACGGCATCCAGGCCGTGCCGCGTGGGCATCTGCTGGGGCTGATCGATCTGTCGCGCCCGCTGAACATGTACTTCTTCGTGCTGGCGGTGTTTCTGGCGGGCTTTTTGCTCATCTACCGCGTGGTGCATTCGCCCTTCGGGCAGGTGCTCAAAGCCATTCGCGAGAACGAGCCGCGCACCATCTCGCTGGGCTACGACGCCGACAAGTTCAAGCACCGCGCCTTCGTGCTGTCGGCTGCACTGGCAGGCATGGCGGGCGGTCTGAAAGCCATTGTGTTCCAGCTCGCTTCGCTCACCGACGTTCACTGGAGCATGTCGGGCGAGGTGGTGCTGATGACCTTGCTGGGCGGCATGGGCACCATTTTCGGCCCCGTGGTGGGCGCGGCCATCATCGTCGGCATGCAGAACTACCTGGCGCAGCTGGGTGCCTGGGTGCTGGTGGTGCAAGGCGTGATCTTCGTGGTGTGCGTGCTGCTGTTCAGGCGCGGCATCGTGGGCGAGATCGGGGCGCTGTTCAAGAAGTCGCTGTAAAGACATCCCCCCTGGGCCGCGTTCGGCGCCATCGGGGAGGGTTTGTGCTTGCCGTAGGGCGGAACCCCGCAAGGGGTTCCGCCTTTTCTTGTTGGGCGGCTGGGGTTGACTTGTCGGAATCGCTTCGCGCTTGCGACCTGCGGATTGGCTGCTGTGGTGGTTGATAATTAAGATAGCTGCTTGCATACGATATACAATATTTTCAGATTGTTTTCTATATGAAAATGTTTAAAAACGGGCGCAAACAGCTATGTTTTCTATGTATTGGCAACCGGTGTCCACACGCGCTGCACGCGCACGCCCAAGGGGGCGAGGCGGCGCGCCAGACCAGTGACGCGGGCGTCTTTGCTGATGAGCTGGGCGCGGTGGGCCACGGCCAGGTCGATGAAGCACTGGTCGTCAGGGTCGCGGCAGCGCACGGGGGTGCTGGGGGCGGGGCCGGTCAGCATGGCGTGGCGGTCGAAGGCGGCCAGCACCTCGCGGGCGGGGGGGCCGTGCGGAGCCAGTCGCTTTGCAATCTGCGGATAGCCGAGCACCCGCGCCAGTTCGGCGCGCATGGCGGCGGTGGCCAGCCAGCGCACGCGCTGTGCGAGCAACGCATGGCGCAGGGCGGCGGCAGCGGGGTCTTGAAACACCCACACGTCGAGCACGCAATTGGTGTCGATGACGAGCGGGGTTGGGGTCATCGCTGCTGCGCTTCGCCCTGGCGTGGCAAGCGCCCTTTCAGGCAAGGGCTGCGTGCCTGCGTCATTCGGGCCTGGCCTGCCTTGCGCTGAGGTCGAAGCGGAACAGCCGACATTCGATGGGGCCGTTCCACAGCGGCACGCGGCGGCTTTCCTTCAGGCGCAGGCGGCCGGGCAGTTTCATGTCGGGGGTGAGCAGCCAGGCGGCCCAGCCGGCGAAGTGGCTTTTCCAGTGGGCGGACAGGCGGTTGAAGAATTCGTCGCCCGCGTTCACGTCGGCTTCGCCCGCGCCGCCATCCATGCGCTGGCGCGCCAGCGTGCCGCTTTGAAAGGCCTCGCGCCCCGCTGCATGCCGCCCGCTGGTGTTGCTCACGCCTGCCACGCCTGCGGCGGCGATGCGCTCGCCATAGGGTGGGTTCATCAGCAGCACGCCGGGGGTGGGCGAGGGCGGCAGGCGTTGCAGCGCGTCGCCGCCGCGCAGTTGCAGCGCGTGGGCCACGCCGGCGCGTTCGGCGTTGCGCTGGGCAAAGTCGACCATGCGGTGGGCCACGTCGCTGCCGAAGATGCGCACGGCGCTGGGGCTGTCGGCGCGGCTGGCTTGCTGCTTCACGGCTTGCCACTGGGCGGGGTCGAAGGGCTTGAGTCGCTCGAAGGCGAAGCGGCGCTGGCCGCCGGCGGGCATGCCGAGCGCGAGTTGCGCGGCTTCGATGGGGATGGTGCCGCTGCCGCAGCAGGGGTCGTACAGCGGTGCGTCGCTCACGCGGCGCTCGGCGGGCAGCCACCAGCCGCTGGCGGCCAGCATGGCGGCGGCCAGGGTTTCTTTGAGCGGCGCGTCGCCCTTGTCCTGCCGCCAGCCGCGCTTGAACAACGGTTCGCCGCTGGTGTCGATGTAGAGCGTGGCGTGCGTGGCGCTGAGGTGGGCCGCAACGCGCGCGTCCGGGCGCTGGGTGTCGATGCTGGGGCGCACGCCGCCTGCGCGTTCACGAAAGCGGTCGGCCACGGCGTCCTTGATGCGCAGGGTGGCGAAGTTCAGGCTTCTCAAAGGGCTGGCCTGCGCCGTGAGGTCGACGCGAAAGCTCTGGCGCGGGGTGAACCAGTCTTCCCACGGCACTTGCGCGGCCAGGGCGTACAGGTCGTGCTCGCTTTCATAGGACGCGTGGGCCAGCTCGACGAGCACGCGCTGCGCCAGGCGGCTCATGAGGTTCAGGCGCAGCACGCAGGCGAAGTCGCCGCGCACGCGCACGCCGCCGCGCAGGGTGACGAGGTCATCGCCCGCCAGGCCGGTGAGGCCGTGCACTTCGTCGGCGAGGAAGTCCTCCACGCCACCGGCGCAGGGCAAGAAAAGCGTGTGGGTGGGGGCTTGCATCGGGGCGATGGTAGCGGGTGGCTGCGGGCGGGCGTTCAGCCTTGCAGCCGCTGGCACAGGCCGATGGCCGGGGCGGCTTGGTTCATGGTGTACAGGTGCAGGCCGGGTGCGCCGCCTGCGATGAGGCGCTCGCAGAGCTGGGCCACCACGTCGGCACCGAAAGCCTTGATGCTGTCGGTGTCGTCGCCGAAGGCTTGCAGGCGCATGCGGATCCAGCGCGGCACTTCGGCACCGCAGGCGTCTGAAAAGCGCAGCAGCTGCGTGGCGTTGAGGATGGGCATGATGCCCGGTACCACGGGCACCTGCACGCCGCGCGCGTGCAGCTCGTCCATGAAGCGGAAGTAGGCGTCGGCGTTGAAGAAGTATTGGGTGATGCCGGCGTCGGCCCCGGCATCGACCTTGGCCTTGAAGGCGTCGATGTCGGCGGCGGGGGATTTGGCCTGGGGGTGGGTTTCGGGGTAGGCGGCCACTTCAAGCGTGAAGTGCTCGCCCGTTTCGGCGCGGATGAAGGCCACCAGGTCGCTGGCGTAGCGAAATGCGCCGCCCATGCCGTAGCCGCTGGGCAAGTCGCCGCGCAGCGCCACGATGCGGCTGACGCCGGCGGCGCGGTATTCGGCCAGGCGCTCGCGGATGCTTTGCTCGGTCTGCCCGATGCACGACAGGTGGGGCGCGGCCGACATGCCTTCGGCCAGGATGTCGCGCACGGTCGTCAGCGTGCCCTCCTGCGTGGAGCCGCCTGCGCCAAAGGTGACGGAGCAGAACGCGGGCTTTTGCGCATACAGCTGCTGGCGCACGGCGCGCAGCTTGTCTGCGCCTTCGGGCGTCTTGGGCGGAAAGAACTCGAAACTGATGGGCACGCGCATGAAGGCAAGTCCTGAACGGGGAAGAAAGAAAGGCGCGGGCGGCGCTCAGGCCGCCTGCGCGTGGATGAAGAATTCGCGGTTGCCGTCGCCGCCCGTGATGGGGCTGGGCAGCCAGTGCCGAACGGCCAGCGGCAGCGCGGCGCAGGCGGCGCGCAGGCGCTGCTCGACCTGGGGATACAGCGTTGCATCGCGCACGATGCCGCCCTTGCCGATGTCGGCCGGCTGCAGCTCGAACTGCGGCTTGACCAGCAGCAACAGGTGCCCGTCCGCGCGCAACAGCGCCGCCAGCGCGGGCAGCACCAGCGTGAGCGAGATGAAGGACAGGTCGGCCACGATCAGATCGAAATTTGAATCAAATGCGCTGCCAGCGCCTTGGCTGTTGGCTCCTTCCCCCGTTGGGGGAAGGCTGGGATGGGGGCTGACCACCTTGGATGAAT
>JAUNTQ010000027.1 GCA_030538605.1 Pseudomonadota bacterium | reverse complement strand
ACGGTGCGGGGCTTGTGCCATCATGAAGTGCTCCTTTCTTGTTGTTGTTCTGATCTGTTTCTTCTTGTTGACCGAAACTGTGCGACACGAAAGTGACGAAAAAATGACATCACACTGGCGTCATTCAAGCGCCACATTTTGGATGGTGAAAAGGATGCGTGACGGCGCATGACTCAACCCATGTTTGACCACATCGTCGTGGGCGCCGGCACCGCCGGCTGCCTGCTGGCCAACCGTCTCTCGCAAGACGCGGGCAAGCGCGTGCTGCTGATCGAGGCGGGCGGGCCGGACAACTACCACTGGATCCACATCCCCGTGGGCTACCTCTACTGCATCGGCAACCCGCGCACCGACTGGCTCTACCAGACGCAGCCCGCCCCCGGTCTGAACGGCCGCACGCTGCGCTACCCGCGCGGCAAGGTGCTGGGCGGGTGCAGCAGCATCAACGGCATGATCTACATGCGCGGCCAGTCGCGCGACTACGACCACTGGGCCGCGCTGACAGGTGAAGACGCCTGGCGCTGGGCCCACTGCCTGCCCGATTTCATGGCGCACGAAGACCACCACCGGCTGGACGCAGACCGCGCACCGCAAGGCTTTGCCGCCCGGCACGGCCACGGCGGCGAGTGGCGTGTGGAAAAGCAGCGCCTGCGCTGGGACGTGCTGGACGCCTTTGCCCGCGCCGCGCAAGAAGCCGGCATTGCCGCCACCGACGACTTCAACACCGGCCACAACGAAGGCGTGGGCTATTTCGAGGTCAACCAGCGCAGCGGCTGGCGCTGGAACGCGGCCAAGGCCTTTCTGCGCCCGGCCCTCAAGCGGCCCAACCTCACGCTGTGGACACACGCGCAAGCCGCGCGCCTGCTGATTGAGCGCGCCCCGCACGCAGGCGGCGCGCTGCGCTGCACCGGCGTGCAGGTGCGCACCGCCAGCGGCATGGCCGACGCGCGCCTGGCCCTCGGCGGCAGCGTGGTGCTGAGCAGCGGTGCCATCGGCTCGCCCCAGCTGCTGCAACTGTCGGGCATCGGCCCCGCCGACCTGTTGCAGCGCCACGGCATCGACGTGCTGGCCCACCTGCCCGGCGTGGGTGCCAACCTGCAAGACCACTTGCAAATCCGCAGCATCTACAAGATCACCGGCGGCAAAACGCTCAACCAGCTGGCCGCCACGCTGTGGGGCAAGGGCCTGATCGGGCTGGACTACGCACTGCGCCGGCGCGGCCCCATGAGCATGGCCCCCAGCCAGCTGGGCGCGTTCACCCGCTCGTCGCCGGCTTTCGAGTGGCCCAACCTCCAATACCACGTGCAGCCCCTCAGCCTCGACGCCTTTGGCGAGCCGCTGCACCGCTTCGCTGCCATCACCGCCAGCGTCTGCAACTTGAACCCCACCAGCCGCGGCACCGTGCACATCCAGAGCCTGCGCTTTGAAGACGCCCCCGCCATCGCCCCCAACTACCTGGCCACGCCCGAAGACCGCCAGGTGGCCGCCGACAGCCTGCGCGTGACGCGCCGCATCATGGCCCAACCCGCGCTGGCGCGCTACGCACCCGAAGAGTTCAAGCCCGGCGCGCAATACCAGAGCGACGAAGAGCTGGCGCGCCTGGCCGGCGACATCGCCAGCACCATCTTCCACCCCGTGGGCACCACGGCCATGGGCCGCGACGATGACGCCATGGCCGTGCTCACCCCCCGCCTGCAGGTGCGCGACGGCACCGGCGGCACCATCGCCGGCCTGCGCGTGGTCGACGCCGGCGCCATGCCCACCATCACCAGCGGCAACACCAACAGCCCCACGCTGATGATGGCCGAGAAGGCCGCGCGGTGGATAGGCGGCGGCACATGACGCGGCTGTGGTCCATCGGCGTGGTGGCCGCGCTGGCCCTGGCGTGGTGGCTGGCCGCCCCGCGCTCGCAAGACCCGGCAGCGCGCAACCAGGCACAGCAAAAAGCCATGCACACCTTGCTGGAGACCGTGGAGCAAGCCCTCGCGAGCGACTTCGCCTGGCTGAACGACGCGCAGACCGCCTTCATCGTGCGCGACCAAACGCCCATGCCCCTGTGTGGCATCCAGAACGTGGTGCCGCAAGTGGACCGCGACAGCAGCGGCCAGCGCCTGCTGCTGTCCACCACCGACCCGGCGGTGGCCCAGAGCTTTGGCACGCACAGCCATGTCGATGCGCAAGGCGTCACGCACTACACCAAGGCCGTGCCGCTGTTTGACGGTGCCTCGTTCGGCGGCTGCCACTTCATCGCCGAAGCCACCTTTCTGGGCCAGCGCGAGTGGATCATCGTGCTGCTGGCGCAAGGCCTGCGCTGAACCAGCCGCGCGTCAAGCAGGCGCGCCCTGGGCGATTGAGATCGGCCCGGCCGGCCCCAGATGCGGGGTTTTCCATGACCTGACCCTGCCCGACCATGAACCAGCTCACCGGCTTTCTCGACCACCTGCTCAAATCCGCCGGCGCCACCGCCAGCGGCGCCAACCAGACCAACCGCGGCAGCGGCGTGGGCGGCGCCCTCAACAGCGACTTTGGGCGCGGCACGCTCGCGGGCGGCGCGCTGGGCCTGCTGCTGGGCAAGAACAAGAAAACGCGCAAGCTCGCCAGCTACGGCGGCCTGGCCGCGCTGGGCATGATGGTCTACAACACCTACGGCGAATACCAGCGCCAGCAGGCCGATGCCGCCGCCGCAGGCGCCGCCCCGGCCGCGCTGCCCGCGCCGCAAACCATTGACCGCCTGCCCGCCGCCGACGCCGACGCGCACGGCGCCGCCATCCTGCAGGCGCTGGTGGCCGCCGCCAAGGCCGATGGCCACATCGACGCCCGCGAGCGCGAGCTGATCGAAGGCGAATACGCCCGCCAGGGCCTGCCCGCCCAGGTGCAGCAATGGCTGCACGCCGAGCTGGAAAAACCCCTCGACCCCGCCGAAGTCGCCCGCGCCGCCCGCACCCCCGAGATGGCCGCCGAGATGTACCTGGCCAGCCTGCTGGTGGCCGACGAGCAGAGCTTCATGGAACGCGCCTACCTGGACGAACTGGCACGCCAGTTGAAGCTGGAGCCGGCGCTGCAACAGCGCCTGCAAAACCAGCTGGTGGCCGCCAGCGCCGCGTCGTGAGGCCGGTGCGGTGCGGGCTGGCGGCAACGCCAGATCCATCGCATTGAAAAAGTGCCGTCCTGGCCCCCTCTCCACCCGCAGGGGGAGAGGGAGTCATACAGCGACAGCCTTGAGATTTGCGCGCATCACCTGGATGCGATGGCCCTGGCGGCAGCGCTCGTTCACTATTTATTTTGTAGCTTTCGGCGCTTGATAGACAAGCGCCAGCGCCCCAAACCATGCCCCAACAGCCATCCCCCCGCACACCCGCCTGGGCGCACCGGCTGCGGCGCGCGTTCAGCGGCGCGGTGTGGCTCGTGGCCGCCTGGTGGCTCGGCGGCTGGCTGTGGGAGCAACCCTTCATGGACCGCCCGCGCATGCTCTGGCACATCCACCGCATGGCTCCGCCCGTGGCCCTGCCCGTGCCGGTGCAAGGCGTGGCCGCGCGCCGCATTGCCAACACCTGGCACGGCCCGCGCGATGGCGGCGCGCGCCGGCACGAAGGCGTGGACATCTTCGCCGCGCGCGGCACGCCGGTGGTGAGCAGCACCGAGGGCATCGTGGCGTCGATCCGCGACGGCGGCCTGGGCGGCAAGCAAGTCTGGGTGCTCGGCCCCGCGCGCGAACGCCACTATTACGCCCACCTGGACGACTGGGCGCCCAACCTGGCCGTGGGCGACGTGGTGCAGCCCGGCACCCCGTTGGGCACCGTCGGCACCACCGGCAACGCACGCGGCACGCCGCCGCACCTGCACTACGGCATCTATGGCAGCGGCGGCGCCTACAACCCCTGGCCGCTGTTGCAGGCAGGCGCGCGGGGCGTGGCGGGGCACTAGCCATAGGTAGGATTCCCAATGGGAACCTTCCCAGCTATCGCGGTGGCAACTAAGCCCGTAGATTGGACGGCGTCTTTTTTTGCATGCACACGAGGTAGCCATGACCGATATCGCCGACGTCACCCGCAACATCCAGCAGCGCACGCACGACGACGGGTTTCTTTAGTTCAGCCGCAACGGCAACCTGAAACAAACCCTCAGACAGGTGTGAAGCGACGCGTGCGGCTGGCAGCCGCGCTGGCAGGCGCGCTGTGGGTTCTGGCTGCATGCCAGCCATGCCCGGCGGACAGCACCAGCGTGCTGAACCGCACGCGCGAGCCCGTCGCGGCGGGCACGTTCGAGTTCTCCGATTTTCGCGAGCTGGGCGTGGTCTTCGACAACGCCGCCGTGCGGGTGGCCGAGTTGAACCAGGGCCGAAAGAAAGACTATTGCGGACGAAGGTTCGCGGCAGGCCAGGGCGTGAGCGATGCCGCGATGCTGGCGGACATCAGCCGGCAGCTGGGGGCGGGCTGGCAGGCACCGGAAACCGTGCCAAACCCCGCATCCGCCATCACGATCTACCGCTGGCAGAGCCAATGCTCAGCCCGCTTTTACGCACTGCTGGCTTACCCGTCCATGCAGACCAGCGTCACCGGCGAGGCCTTTCGGCCCATGGAGAGCATGTATGCGTGCGGCAGCGCCTAGCCACGAGGTGCCGCGTTACTGAACGAAGCCCATCTGCCGCTGCTCGCGCACCTCGGGCTTGATGCGGTGCTCGGCTTCGAGCTGCTCCATGAACTCCTCGGGCGTGAGGGCGGTGGCGAGGATGTCCACCTGGCGCTTGACGGCAGCGAAGTCGCCAGGGCACAGTTGATCCAGTTTTGATAGCTTCTGGCGCATGTCTGGCATCAGAAAATCGGCATTTCCGCCCAAGGCCTCGGTGATGAACATGCGCTCGCGCTGCGCGGCGGTGAGGGGCTTGAATTTGATCTTGAAGGTGAAGCGCCGCAGCGCGGCCTGGTCGATGCGGTCGAGCAGGTTGGTGGTGCAGATGAACACGCCGTCGTGGCGCTCCATCTGCTGGAGCATTTCGTTGACTTCGGTCACTTCGTAGCTGCGCTGCGCGCCGCGCCGGTCGAGCAAGAAGCTGTCGGCCTCGTCCAGCAGCAGCACGGCTTTTTCTTCGGCCGCTTCCTGGAACATGGCGGCCATGTGCTGCTCGGTTTCGCCCACGTATTTGCTCACCAGGTCGCTGGCCTGCTTGATGATGAGGGGCTTGTCCATCTGCTGGGCGATGTGTTCGGCCAGCGCGGTCTTGCCGGTGCCGGGCGCGCCGTAAAAGCACAGCGCGCCGTGGCCACGGGCCTTGAGCGCTTCGACGATGCGGGGAATCTCGAAGCGCGTTTCGACGTGGAGCATGTCCAGGTCATAGGTGGTGACTTGTCTGCGGCCTTTGCCTGCGGCGCTTTCGGGCCGGCGGCCCAGCGCGGCGTCGGCGTTTTTCAGCTGGCGTTCGATGAGGGCTTCAAACGCATCCGCCGAGGTGCTGTCCGCATCCGTTGCGCGCTCGCAGGCCAGGTCGGCAAAGCGCACGGCGGTGCGGATTTGCGCGGGGGTGAGGCCCTTGCGCTCGGTGAGCTTGGCGACGAAGGCGTCGCTCACGGCGATGCCTTGCAGCGTGGTGCGGATGAGCTGCTCGCGCGCGCCGGGCGGGGGGCTTTTCAGCTCCAGGTGGTAGGCGAAGCGGCGGCGAAAGGCGGGGTCGATCTGCTCGATGCGGTTGGTCACCCAGAGGGTGGGCACGGGGTTGCTTTCAAGGATCTGGTTGACCCAGGCCTTGCCGCCCACGCTGTGGCCGGCGGCGCTGGGCATGACCTGCTGTTCGGCGCGTGCCATGAGGCCGGCGGCATCGACGCTGATGGGCGGAAACACGTCTTCCACTTCGTCGAACAGCAGCGCGGCCTGCTGCGAGCCCTTGAGGAACACCTGCGCGATCTGCATGGAGCGGTAGCGGTCGCGGCCACTGAGGCTGTTGCCGGCCTGGTCGGCGTATTCGACCTCGAACAGGTCGAGCCCGGCTTCGCGCGCCACCACCTTGGCCAGCTCGGTCTTGCCGGTGCCGGGCGGGCCGTAGAGCAGCACGTTGACGCCCTGCGTGCGGGTGGCCTGGGCGCGGCGCAGCATGTGCACGAGCACCTGCACGTCGTCGCCCACGAAGGCGAAGTCGGCGCTTTGCAGCGCGCTGGGGCTGGCGGGGCGGGTGAACACGGCCATCAGCTCGGCGCGGTCGCGGTATTCGCGCATGAGCACGGGGGGCAGCTTGTCGCTGACTTTCATCAGGTCGGCCAGGTCGGTGATGCTGTGCTCGGAGATCAGGTTTTCGACCAGGCCGATGCGCTCCAGCCGTCCGCCGGTGCGCAGCGCCTCGGCCACTTCGCTGGCGGGCACGCCTGCCAGCTCGCCAATGGCGGCATAGGCTTCGGGCGCGTTGTTGACCTTGAACTCCACCAGCAGGCTGCGCAGGTCGCGCTGGTAGCGCGCCAGCGTGCCGTAGAGCAGCAGCGCGCGTTCGCCCTTGTTCAGTTGCAGGAGGCCAGCCAGCTCGTCGATGTTTTTCTCGACCAGGGTGGATTGCTTTTTGAGCGCGTGGCTCAGCCACTGGCCGGTGGCGGCGAGCAGGGCGAGCAGGTCCTTGGGCGCGTCCTTGGCGTATTCGTCGAGGTAGAAGAACAGCGTGCCTTCTTCATACGGGCCGCGCCAGATGCCGTGGCGCTCCAGAAATTCGGCCGGCGCCAGGGTTTCGTGGCCGCGCCAGAAGTCGTTGTCCTTGCAGCGGCGGGCGAGAAATTCGCGCAGGCGCGCCAGCACCGGCTCGGGCCACACCAGGTGGCGGCCCGCCAGCGCCATCAGGCCGTTGATGTCGCGCCGCACGTTGAACTTCGCGCCCTGCTGGGCCGCCAGGGTGAGCACGAAGTGCGAGCACATCAGATCGAGCACGGGCGCGCCCGCCAGCTGCGGTGTGGCCAACATGCCCGCCTTGCCCTGCGCCTGAACCGTGCGTCTGGCCATCGTCGTGTGCCCCCTTGTGGTGCTTGGGAAGTGCCTGAGAACTCACCTTAACGCAATCGGGCGGCGGGGGGAATACCGCATGTGGGCCTGCCTGCGCAAGTCGGATCATGCGAGGCAGAAAACACAAATATGATAGCTGTTTGCGTATGATATACATCAACTTTAATAATAATTGATATGAAAACAATGTAAAACGTACGCAAACAGCTATCAAAATAAAAGAAATAGCCATTCTAGCCACACCCAAACACCCACATGGGGGTGCATTTCCTGTGTGCAGGCGGTTGACGCGCGGCGGTTGGCTGGGGATCATCCCTTTATCTTTTTGTTTACTTGTGTGAGGAGTGGATCAATGAATGACATGAACATGCTCTGGGGTTCGATGCAGAGTTCCCTCGGAACGCAGCTGCCGCGCGTGCTGGGGGCGCTGCTGATATTCATCGTGGGCTGGTTCGCCGCCGCACTGGTGAAGGCCGGCGCACGCAAGGGCCTGGGCATGCTCAAGGTCAACGAGCGCTTTGCGGGCACCACTGGCCAGCGCGCCGACATCGAGGGCGTGCTCTCGCTGGCGCTGTTCTGGCTGGTGATGCTGTTGACGCTGGCGGCCATGTTCAATGCGCTGAACCTGGTGCTGGTGTCGGGTTCGTTCTCGGCGCTCACCACGCAGTTGTTCGAATACGTGCCGCGCGTGGTGGGCGCGCTGCTGCTGGCCGTGGTGGCGTGGCTGCTGGCCACGCTGGCGCGCGGGCTGACGCAAAAGCTGCTCGACAAGACCACGCTGGACGAGCGCCTGTCGCAGCACGCCAACGTCTCGCCCATCAGCGAGAGCCTGTCCAACGCGCTGTTCTGGCTCATCATCCTGCTGTTCGTGCCCGCCGTGCTGGGCGTGCTGCAGATGGAAGGGCTGCTGATGCCGCTGCGCGAGATGACGGCCAAGGCGGTGGACATCCTGCCCAACATCGCCGCGGCGCTGCTGATTGGCGGCATGGGCTGGCTGGTGGCCACCGTGCTGCGCAACCTCGTGACCAACCTGCTGCGCACCGCCGGCGTTGACCAGATCGGCAACAAGGCCGGGCTGGCCAGCACGGTGCAGATCTCCAGCCTGATCGGGCTGCTGGTGTTCATCGTGGTGTTCGTGCCCGCGCTCATCGCCGCGCTGGACGCGCTGAAGATCCAGGCCATCTCCGGCCCCGCCACCGACATGCTCGCCATGCTGATGGAAGCCGTGCCGCGCATCGTGGCGGCCGGCCTGATCCTGACCATCACCTGGCTGGTGGCCAGCTTTGCCACGCGCATCCTCAGCAGCCTGCTGGCCAGCGTGGGCCTGGACACGCTGCCGGCCCGGCTGGGCATGCAGCAAACCTTCCAGATGCCGCCCTCGGCGCTGGTGGGCCGCATCGCGCTGGTGTTCGCCATGCTGTTTGCCGTGGTGGAGGCGGCCAACCAGCTCGGCTTCTTCCGCTTCAGCGACATGATCTCCACCTTCATCGAGTTTGCGGGCGACGTGTTGCTGGGCTCGGTGATCCTGGTGATCGGCTTCATGCTGGCCAACCTGGCTTACGAGGCCATCACCCGCGCCAGCGGCAGCAGCACCGTGCTGGCCAAAATTGCCCGCGTGGCCATTCTGGGCATCGTGCTGGCCATGGGCCTGCGCGCCATGGGCATTGCCGACGACATCGTCAACCTCGCCTTCGGGCTGACGCTGGGCGCGGTGGCCATTGCCTTTGCGCTGGCCTTTGGCCTGGGCGGGCGCGAAGCCGCCGGGCGCCTGGCCCAGCGCTGGGCCGACCGCCTGTGCCAGGACAAGGGCGCGGCCAAAGCCGCCGACAAGCCTTCGCTGCCCCCTGCTGATGGCAACGACCTGGGCTAAACAAGCCTGACGCACCCAGCGTCCTGCCAAACAAACTCCTTCGGGCGGTCACGCCCGAAGGGGTTTTTCATGCCCGCCGCGCGCAGGCCGCGCCGCGTGCAGGTTTGCCCCGATGGCTGCGGCGCGGCGGCGCGCCCTAGAATCGACCGTTTTATCCTGTTGAAAAGGCGTTTTCCCATGTCCACGCCCTCGCATGAAGAGCCCGTTGCCCACCACGACCCGGTGGAAGAAGTCACCAAGCACATCCCCGTGGTGCTGCCCATTGCGGGCGCCATCCTGATCTTTCTGCTCGCCTTCATCGCCGTGACCATGGCCTGACGCACAGCGCCTTGCGCACGGCGCTGCCGCCGCTGGCGGCCCTTGGCTCCCCTCTTGCCCCCATCCCCATCGCACGGGGATTGCGTGGCGCATGGCCTGCCTGTCAGCACCCTGTGGGACGGCTTTCATAAAATCGTCAACTTGCCGGTATAGGGGCCGCGCCCTGCCTGCCGGCTTTTTGCGCACCGACGCCCGCCCAGTCGGTTTTCCCAAGGCCCACCCGCCGCCGCCTTCGGAAAGACGATTTTCAAACCTTAGGAGCCCTCCCCATGAACGCACCGTTGACCCCCGACATGGTCAAGCACCTCAACACGCCCGAGCACGTGACCCACGCCCGCCTGATCGCCTGGGTGGGCGAGATGGCCGCCCTGTGCAAGCCCGACAGCGTGCACTGGTGCGACGGCAGCCCCGCCGAATACGACCGCCTGTGCCAGCAGCTGGTGGCCGCCGGCACCTTCAAGCCGCTCAACCCCGCCAAGCGCCCCGGCTCCTTCCTCGCCTGGTCTGACCCGTCTGACGTGGCGCGCGTGGAAGACCGCACCTTCATCTGCTCGGAAAAGCAGGAAGACGCCGGCCCCACCAACAACTGGACGCCCCCCGCCGAGATGCGCGAAAAGCTCCAGCCCCTGTTCGACGGCTGCATGCGCGGGCGCACCATGTACGTCATCCCCTTCAGCATGGGGCCGCTGGGCAGCCCCATCGCCCACATCGGCGTCGAGCTGTCCGACTCGGCCTACGTCGCCGTCAACATGAAGCTCATGACCCGCATGGGCGCAGGCGCGCTCCAGGTGCTGGGCGACAACGGTGACTTCGTGCCCTGCGTGCACACCGTGGGCGCGCCGCTGGCCGATGGCGAAAGAGACCAGACCAGCTGGCCCTGCAACCCCGACACCAAATACATCGTCCACTACCCCGAAACGCGCGAGATCTGGTCTTACGGCTCGGGCTACGGCGGCAACGCGCTGCTGGGCAAGAAGTGCTTTGCGCTGCGCATCGCCTCCAGCATGGGCAAGGCCCAGGGCTGGCTTGCCGAGCACATGCTCATCCTGGGCGTGACCAACCCGCAGGGCCAGAAATACCACGTCGCCGCCGCCTTCCCTTCGGCCTGCGGCAAGACCAACTTCTCCATGCTGGTGCCGCCCAAGGGCTTCGAGGGCTGGAAAGTCACCACCATCGGCGACGACATCGCCTGGATCAAGCCGCAAGGCGGCAAGCTGCTGGCCATCAACCCCGAGGCGGGCTACTTCGGCGTGGCCCCCGGCACCAACATGCAGACCAACCCCAACTGCATGCTGAGCCTGAATGAAAACGTCATCTTCACCAACGTCGCCCTCACCGACGACGGCGACGTGTGGTGGGAAGGCATGGAAAAAGACCACGGCGGCCAGCTGCCCGCGCACCTGATCGACTGGCAGGGCAGAGACTGGACACCCGAAGAGGCCAAGGCTGGCCGCAAGGCCGCCCACCCCAACGCCCGCTTCACCGTCGCCGCCACCAACAACCCCGCGCTCGACCCCGCCTGGGACGACCCCGCCGGCGTGCCCATCGACGCCTTCATCTTCGGTGGCCGCCGCAGCACCACCGTGCCGCTGGTGACCGAGGCGCGCGACTGGCAAGAGGGCGTCTACATGGCCGCTACCATGGGCAGCGAAACCACCGCCGCCGCCTTCGGCGCACAAGGCGTGGTGCGGCGCGACCCCTTCGCCATGCTGCCCTTTTGCGGCTACAACATGGCCGACTACTTTGGCCACTGGCTGCAAATGGGCGAGCAGCTGAAGGCCCAGGGGGCCAGGCTGCCCGCCATCTACTGCGTCAACTGGTTCCGCAAAGGTGCCGATGGCAAGTTCGTCTGGCCCGGCTATGGCGAAAACATGCGCGTGCTGGGCTGGATCATCGACCGCGCCGAAGGCCGCGCCGAGGGCGCACCCACCATGTTCGGCACCGCGCCCGCCTATGGCGAGCTCAACTGGACGGGCCTGGCGTTCACGCCCGAGCAGTTCAGCGCCGTCACCGGCATCGACCCCCACGCCTGGGCGCAGGAGTTTGCCCTGCACGACGAGCTGTTTGCCCAGCTCGCGCAAGGCCTGCCCGAGGCGCTTGCCGACACCCGCCAGGCCCTGCAAGAGCGCCTGACCGAAGCAGGCTGAGGCCGCCGGCGCAGGCGCGTCATGGAGGCCGCCCATAATCGGGCGCATCCCACGCATTCACAGGAGCCTGCCCATGACGCTGCTTGTTCTCGGCCTCGTGCTGTTTCTCGGCATTCACTCGGTGCGCATCTTTGCCGAGGGCTGGCGCACGCACCTGCTCTCGCGTTGGGGCGAAAAGCCCTGGAAGGCGGCGTATTCGCTCGTTTCGCTGCTGGGCTTCGTGCTGATCGTGTGGGGCTACTCGCTGGCGCGCCAGCAGCCGGTGTATGTGTGGTCGCCGCCCGTGGCGATGAAGCACCTGAACTCGCTCTTCACGCTGGCCGCCTTCATCCTGCTGGCGGCGGCCTACGTGCCGCGCAACCACCTCAAGGCGCGGCTGCACCACCCCATGGTGCTGGCCGTGAAGCTGTGGGCGGCCGGGCACCTGCTGTCCACCGGCACGCTGGCAGCGATGGTGCTGTTTGGCGCTTTTCTGCTGTGGGCCGTGCTCGACTTTCGCGCCTCGCGCCAGCGCGACCGCGCCCACGCCAGCACCTTCCCTGCCGGCACGCTGGCCGGCACGGCCATCAGCGTGGCGGTGGGCGCGCTGGCCTGGGCGCTGTTCGCCTTCTGGCTGCACGCGGCCTGGATCGGCATCGCGCCGCTGGGGCGCACGCTGTGACAGAGCTGCGGGGTTGATTCAATAAAATAGGAGCTGCTTGCGTACGCCATCATTTAATTTCAGATATTTTTATATCTGAAATCGTTTTATAACGTACGCAAGAAGCTCCTATTTTTGTGGCGTGGGTGCTTGCACCCACGCCGTGTGCCTATCCACCGTCGCTGACGTGGGTGCAAGCACCCACCCTACGGGCTATCGCTTTACCCAGCCAACAAAAAAGGGTTCTTTCGCGTCCTTCGCGAATCCTTTGCGTCCGGCAGTTTGGCTGTTCCTCAAGCCCCCTTCACCCAAACCGCACCACAAACCGCGCCCCCGGTGGCTGCTGCCCCGGGTGGGCGTCGTGCACGCTGACTTCGGCACCGTGCTGCGCGGCGATTTCGCGCACGATGGGCAGGCCCAGGCCCGTGCCGTCCACGTTGGTGCCCAGCGCGCGGTAAAAGGGCTGGAAGACGAGTTCGCGTTCGGCCTCGGGCACGCCGGGGCCGTTGTCTTCCACCTCGATGGCGATGCCGCCGCCGGGCGGGGCCACGCGCAGGCGCACCGTCACTTCAGCGCCGCCGCCGCGCGGGCGGGTGGCGGGCCAGCCGCTGTCTTCGTCGTCTGCTGCCGCGTCTTGCCCAAAGCGGCTGTTTGACCAGGTGGGCCGCGGCAGGCGCTGCGCTGCCTGCACGTCTTGCGCCGGGCCGGGGCTGTAGCGCAGGGCGTTGTCCACCAGGTTGCGCAGCATTTCCTTGAGCAGCAGCGGGTTGCCCAGCCGCACCAGCTGGGGCGCACCGGGCTCGGGGCCTTCGTAGCCCAGGTCCACGTGCTGCGCCAGCGCGGCGGGCACGGCTTCGCGCACCACGTCGATGGTCAGCTGCGCCAGATCGACGGGCTGGCGCGCGACGGTGCTGCTGCCGCCTTCGGCGCGCGCCAGCGCCAGCAGCTGGTTCACGGTGTGGGTGGCGCGCACGCTGGCCAGGCCGATCTGCTGGAGCGAGCTTTTCAGCTCGGTGGCGCTGTTGCCTTCGCGCAGCGCCAGATCGGCTTGCAGCGCCAGGCCCGCCAGCGGCGTTTTGAGCTGGTGCGCGGCGTCGGCCAGAAAGCGCTTTTGCGTCTGGATGGAGTCGGTCAGGCGGGTGAGCAGGTCGTTCACCGAGCCGACCAGCGGGGCCACCTCTTGCGGCACGGCGCGGGCGTCGAGCGGGCTCAGGTCGTCCGGGCGGCGCGCGCGGATGCGCTCTTCCAGCAGCGACAGCGGCTTGATGCCTCGCACCAGCGCCAGCCACACCAGCAGCACCGCCAGCGGCAGGATGGCGAACTGCGGCAGCATCACGCCCTTGATGATTTCAGCCGCCAGCACGCTGCGTTTTTCGCGCGTTTCGGCCACCTGCACCAGCGCATGGCGCTGCCCGTCGATGGGCACCCACAGCCAGGCCACGCGCACGGGCAGGCCGCGAAATTCGGCGTCGCGCAGCTGCGGCTCGGCCAGCGAGGGCTCATACGGCGGCAGCCCGGCCGCCGGGCCAGCAGGGTTGAGCAGCGGCGGCGGCAGCGTGGGCCGCTCGGGCGGCGAGGGCAGCTCGCGCTCGCCCGACAGAAAGTCGCCCCCGCCGCCCAGCACCTGGTAATACACGCTGTCGGCATCGTCCGAGCGCAGCAGCTCCCTGGCCGGCTGCGGCAGCGAGAAGTGCACGCGCCGGTCGGCCCCCACCTGGATGAACTGCGCCAGCGCCTGCGCGTTGTAGGCCAGCGCCCGGTCAAACGGCTTGTTGGCCAGGTTTTGCGCCACCACCCACGTCAGCGCCAGGCTGAGCGGCCACAGCAGCAGCAGCGGCGTGAGCATCCAGTCCAGGATCTCGCCAAACAGCGAATACCGGGCGCGCTGCAAGAGCTTCATGAGGGAGGTTGGGCGTTGAGCGTTGGGCGTTGAGCGTGAAAAGAGTCGGCGTTCGCACTCAACAGCGAACGCTTCACGCTCAAGCTCTCGGCCCGGCCATCACTCGGCAATCTTCTCAAGGCAATAGCCCAGGCCGCGCAGCGTGGCGATGCGGATCGGGCCTTTCTCGATCTTCTTGCGCAGACGGTGGACGTAGACCTCGATGGCGTTGTTGCTCACCTCCTCGCCCCACTCGCACAGGCGCTCGACCAGCTGCTCCTTGCTCACCAGCCGCCCGCTGCGCAGCAGCAGCACTTCCAGCACGCCCATCTCGCGCGCCGACAGCTCCACCAGCTTGCCGTCGATGGTGGCCATGCGCCCGGCCTGGTCGTATTCCAGCGGGCCATGCTTGATGGTGGACGTGGCCGCGCCCATGCCCCGGCGCGTGAGGGCGCGCACGCGCGCTTCCAGCTCCTCCAGGCTGAAGGGCTTGGCCATGTAGTCGTCGGCGCCGTGGTCCAGCCCCTGCACGCGCTCTTCCACGCTGTCGGCGGCGGTGAGGATGAGCACCGGCATCGTCTGCCCGCGCGCGCGCAGGCGCTTGAGCACCTCCAGCCCGTGCAGCCGGGGCAGGCCCAGATCGAGGATGAGCAGGTCGAACGCGGTGTTGGTCATCAAGGCCGTGTCCGCCTCGGCCCCGCTGGCCACGTGGTCCACCGCAGCACCTGCGGCGCGCAGGCTGCGCAGCAGGCCATCGGCCAACACCTGATCGTCTTCGGCGATGAGTATGCGCATGGCGAGGTGTCTCCTTTTCTTGTCGGTATGGCGCTGCGCATGGCAGGCAGCAAGCCATTCTAGGAAGAACAAGGCGCGCAGCCACCCCGCGCTGACCCCTAGACCCATGGCAAAGGTGCGCCTCAAAGCGGCCCCTGCGCATAAGCCTCCAGCCCCAGTGCCACCACCGTGGCCACCTCGGCGCCCACCGCCTCGCGGAACTCGGCCTCGGCCTGCGCCACGGCGGCCTGAAAGGCGGCCAGCCAGCCCAGCCCCGCAGGGGTGAACACGATGCGCCGCGCGCGTGCGTCCAGCGCGTCTGCCTCGCGCGTGACCAGCCCCCAGGCCACGCATTGGTCCACCAGATCGCCCATCGCCTGCTTGCTCATCCCCGCGGCCTCGGCCAGCGCCGTCAGGCGCGCGCCACCCAGCGGCAAATGGCGCGTGATGTGTACATGCGCCGCGCCCACCTTGTCGCGCGCGGCCAGGCGCGACAGGGCCAGCGGCGCGTGCTCGCTCGCGGCCATGAGCTGCAACACGCGCGCGTCAAACCGGCGCATGGCATGGCCCAGCAGCCGCCCCAGATGCGCCTCGCGCCACAGATCCGCGCTGCCGCCCGCAGGCGCTGGGGAAGAAAAATCGGGCATGCACAAATCGTAAGGCAAACTGACTTAAAAATCAGTTTACGTTATTTAATGGATTGATATACAGTCCTGTTCAAGCATCCAGCAAAACCCGCCGGCATGCACCCAACCCATTGATTCAAAAAGGAAAAACCATGGACATGGCCATCACCGACAAGACCGAAAAAGCCAAGGCCCTGCAAGCCGCGCTGGCGCAAATCGAAAAGCAGTTCGGCAAAGGCACCATCATGCGGCTGGGCGAAGGCGAGGCGATTGCCGACATCCAGGTCGTCTCCACCGGCTCGCTGGGGCTGGACATCGCCCTGGGCGTGGGCGGCCTGCCGCGCGGGCGCGTGATCGAGATCTTCGGCCCCGAAAGCTCAGGCAAAACCACACTCACCCTGCAAGTGATCGCCGAGATGCAAAAGCTCGGCGGCACCTGCGCCTTCATCGACGCCGAGCACGCGCTCGACACCGGCTACGCCGAAAAGCTGGGCGTGAACCTGCACGACATGCTCATCAGCCAGCCCGACACCGGCGAGCAGGCGCTTGAAATCGTCGATTCGCTCGTGCGCTCGGGCGCCATCGACCTGATCGTGATCGACTCCGTGGCCGCGCTCACGCCCAAGGCCGAAATCGAAGGCGACATGGGCGACAGCCTGCCCGGCCTGCAGGCGCGCCTGATGAGCCAGGCGCTGCGCAAGCTCACCGCCACCATCAAGAAAACCAACTGCACCGTCATCTTCATCAACCAGATCCGCATGAAGATCGGCGTCATGTTCGGCAGCCCGGAGACCACCACCGGCGGCAACGCGCTGAAGTTCTATGCGTCCGTGCGCCTGGACATCCGCCGCACCGGCACCATCAAGAAAGGCGACGTGGCCATCGGCAACGAAACCAAGGTCAAGGTCGTCAAGAACAAGGTCAGCCCGCCCTTCAAGCAGGCCGAGTTCGACATCCTCTTTGGCGAAGGCATCAGCCGCGAAGGCGAAATCATCGACATGGGCGTCGTCGCCAAGATCGTCGACAAAAGCGGCGCCTGGTACGCCTACAGCGGCGAAAAGATCGGCCAGGGCCGCGACAACGCGCGCGAATTCCTGCGCGAAAACGCCGACCTCGCACGCGAAATCGAAAACAAGGTGCGGGATTCGCTCGGCATCGCCGAGCGACCTGCGGCGGCCAATGCCGACGCAGCCGAGGCGTAAGCCGAGGTGAACGCGATTTCAGCGCAGGCTCACTTGCGCAAAGCGCAAGTTAAGTCGCGAAGCGGCGTGCCGAAGCTAAAACAAGGTGCGTGATTCCAAATCCAGGTCAAAGCATCCCTATTTGTCATTGCCGCGCAGGCGGCAATCCAGTGCCGTCGCCAGCGTCGTTGCTGGATTGCCGCCTGCGCGGGAATGACGACATGCTTGTCGCTTTGAAGTGGAAATGGAATGAGTCGCTCGGCATCGCCGGCATGCCCGCCAACGCCCCCGTCGCCAGCCAAGCGCCAGACGCGTAAACCTGCACGCCAGGCATCAAAAAGCAGATAAAAGGAGCTGCTTGCGCAAGTGAAACAAGGTTTTTAACATGATTTGAATATAAAATTGTTTAAAAACATGCGTAAGCAGCTCCTTTTTTAATTCAACCCAGCGCAGCGCTCCTTCCCTTGCCCCCACGCCCCGCCCCCTCGCTCAAAAGCCGCGCCCTGCGCTACCTGGCCGCGCGCGAGCATTCGCGCGCCGAGCTGCAAACCAAGCTGGCCGCGCACGAAACCGCGCCCGGCGAACTCGCGCGCGTGCTGGACGAGCTCACCGCCAAGGGCTTCATCAGCGAGCAGCGCGCCGCCGACAGCCTGCTGCGCCGCCGCGCCCCGCGCCTGGGCGCCGCCCGCGTGCTGCAAGAGCTGCGCGCCAAGGGCTTGCCTAGCGACGTGCTGAAAGCCGCTGCCGAACAACTGCGCGGCAGCGAATTCGCCCGCGCCCATGCCGTGTGGGCCAAAAAGTTTGCGCACCCCCCGCAAGACGCCGCCGAACGCGCACGCCACATGCGCTTTCTGGCCAGCCGCGGCTTCAGCGGTGAAGTGGTGCGCCGCGTGCTGAGCGCAGCCAGCGCCCCGCCCGAGGCAGAAGACACCTGGGGCAGCGCCGCCGACAGCGCGCCCTGAGCCCCCGCGCCAAGGCCACTCACACATACAGTGCCGGGCACGCCATACCTCACTTTGGGGATTGACCGCGCCCAAACCCTTGCTTCCAATCGGGCGCACCAAGAAAAGCGTGTTCCCGGCGCCACCGCGCCCCCTCCGGCACCGGCGGACACGCACGCAGGGAGCCCCGCCAACATGAACAAGGTCTATACCTTGAGCCCCAAGGGCCAGCGCGAATGCCTGGCCAACCCACCCACCTTGCCCGCCGAGCTGACACGGCTGCTGCGCCTGGTGGATGGCCGCCGCACGCGCTCGGACGTGCTGGCCGCCACGGGCGGCAAGAACGCCATCACCGCCGGCGGCCTGCGCTGGCTCACCGCCTCGGGCTACATCGAGCGCGCCGACACGCCGCCGCCCACGTCGGCCCCCGCGCCCCTGCCCTGCACGCCGCCCACCGCCTCTGCGCCGGCGAGCCAGCCCCCGCGCCCCGCCTCCACCGCGCCCAGGTCATCGCGCACCGACGCGCAGGTGTGCGAAGCGCTGGCCGGCTTCATGGTGCAGTCCATCCGCCGGCGCCTGGGCGAGGGCGGCTACCCCCATCGCCGCCAGATCGAACGCGCCACGCAGGTCGTCCAGCTGCTGCCGCACCTCGGGCCGCTGACCGACGCCATCGTCCAGCGCGCCGGCCCCGCAGCCGGCGCCGAATTCGCCGACACGGCCGCCTTCCTGCTGCACCCATTGGGATAAAAAAGGAGCTGCTTGCGCAGATAAATTGTGATTTTCAAGCTGACAAGGCCTGAAAACACCTATCAACCTGCGCAAACAGCTATGAAAAAAGGCGCCCAAGGCGCCATTCATTCCTGCTTCTCCGAACGGGCGTCGCGTCACAGCCCCAGCATCAGCCGCAGGTTCTGCACCGCCGCGCCGCTCGCGCCCTTGCCCAGGTTGTCCAGCCGCGCCACGCACACGGCCTGACGCTCGGCGGCGTTGCCGAACACGCGGACTTCCAGCTTGTTCGTGTCCACCAGCGCCAGCGCGTCCAGCTTGCCGCTGTCGGGTGCGGGCTCCACCGTCACCCAGTCGCTGCCCGCGTAGTGCGCGGCATACACCTCGTGCAGCCGCGTCAGCGTGGGCTGGCCGGGCAGCAGGTCCAGGTGCAGCGGCAGCTCCACCAGCATGCCCTGCGCGAAGTTGCCCACGGCGGGCATGAAAATCGGCCGGCGCGCCACGCGCCCGTATCGCATGATCTCCGGGATGTGCTTGTGCGCCAGCCCCAGCGCATACAGCTCGTAGGCCGCGCCCTGGCCCGCCTCATAGGCTTCGATCATCTGCCGCCCGCCGCCCGAGTAACCACTTACCGCCGGCAACACCACCGGGTAGTCCGCCGGCAGCACGCCCGCATCCACCAGCGGACGCAGCAGCGCGATGGCACCCGTGGCGTAGCAGCCCGGGTTGGCCACGCGCTCGGCGGCCTGCACGGCAACGCGCTGGTCTTTCGACAGCTCGGGAAAGCCGAACGCCCAGCCGTCTGCCACGCGGTGCGCGGTGCTGGCGTCGATGATGCGGGGCTTGCGGCCGGCCAGCGCGTCGATCATGGCCACCGACGCGCGCGCCGCGTCGTCGTGCAGGCAAAGGATCACCATGTCCACGCCCGCCATCAGCGCGCGCTTGGCCTCGGGGTCCTTGCGCAGCGCGGGGTCGATGCTGACCAGCTCCACGCCCGCCATGCCGTGCAGGCGCTCGCGGATTTGCAAGCCCGTGGTGCCGGCCTCGCCGTCGATGAATACCTTTGCCATGTTGTGCGCTTTCAAAGTGTGTGGGTCAGAAGGTGTCCGAAACGCTCGCTGCCGTGCCTGAAAACGCGATTCGACGCCGTGCTCGTCAGGTCTTTGTCAGGCTTTCGCGCTCCCATTGGTGCAGCGCACCATGATACATTCGCGGGCTGCGGCAAGCATGCGCGCGTTCGGCCCGCACGGGATTTTTCGTGGGGCGGGTCAAGCCATTCCACCACCACTCCAAGAGGGGCTTCATGAAGATCCACGAGTACCAGGGCAAGGAGATCCTGCGTCAATTCGGCGTGCCCGTGCCACGCGGCATTCCGGCATTCAACGTACAAGAAGCCGTTGAGGCGGCGCAAAAGCTCGGCGGCCCCGTGTGGGTCGTCAAGGCGCAAATCCACGCAGGCGGCCGCGGCAAGGGCGGCGGCGTGAAAGTGGCCAAGTCGCTGGACGAGGTGAAAAAGCTCGCCGAGCAGATCCTGGGCATGCAGCTCAAGACCCACCAGACCGGCCCCGAAGGCCAGAAGGTGCGCCGCCTGTACATCGAAGACGGCGCGGACATCCAGAAAGAGTATTACGTCTCCGTCGTCACCGACCGCGCCACGCAGAAAGTGGCCTTCATCGCCAGCAGCGAAGGCGGCATGGACATCGAGGAAGTGGCGCACAGCCACCCCGAGAAGATCATCAAGGTCTTCGTCGACCCGCTGACCGGCATGAGCGACGCGCAGGCCAAGGAACTGGCCGACGGCATCGGCATCCCGGCCGACAGCACCGCGCAGGCCGTTCAAGTCTTCAAGAAGCTCTACCAGTGCTACATGGACACCGACGCCAGCCTGGTCGAGATCAACCCCCTCAACCGCGACGGCAAGGGCAACATCATCGCGCTGGATTCGAAGTTCAACTTCGACAGCAACGCCCTGTTCCGCCACCCCGAAATCGTGGCCCTGCGCGACCTGGACGAGGAAGACCCCGCCGAAGTCGAAGCCAGCAAGTTCGACCTGGCCTACATCAGCCTGGACGGCAACATCGGCTGCCTGGTCAACGGCGCCGGCCTGGCGATGGCGACCATGGACACCATCAAGCTCTTCGGTGCCGAGCCGGCCAACTTCCTCGACGTGGGCGGCGGCGCCACCCCCGAGAAGGTGACCGAAGCCTTCAAGATCATGCTGAAGAACCCCAAGGTCAAGGCCATCCTGGTCAACATCTTCGGCGGCATCATGAAGTGCGACACCATCGCCACCGGCGTCATCACCGCATCGAAAGCGGTCGATCTGAAAGTGCCGCTGGTGGTGCGCATGAAGGGCACCAACGAAGAGCTGGGCAAGAAGATGCTGGCTGAAAGCGGCCTGCCCATCATCAGCGCCGACACCATGGCCGAGGCGGCGCAAAAAGTCGTTGCTGCCGTCAAGGGCTAATTCCGTCATTCCCGCGCAGGCGGGAATCCAGTGCGCTCCGCATGGAAAAAGCCTTCTTCGTCTACATCATGACCAACCAGCGCAACGGCACGCTTTACATCGGTGTGACGTCCAACCTCGTGCAGCGCGTGTGGCAGCACAAGGAAAAGCTGGTGGAAGGCTTTACAGATCGTTATGGCTTGAACCTGCTGGTCTGGTTTGAAAGTCATGCAGACGCTTACGGTGCGCTCACAAGGGAAAAGCAATTGAAAAAGTGGAACCGTGCCTGGAAGCTCCGCTTGATCGAAACGCTCAACCCGGATTGGAACGACTTGTACTCATCGATCACCTGACTGGATTCCCGCCTTCGCGGGAATGACGAATTCAAAGGAATCCAACATGTCCATCTACGTCAACAAGAACACCAAGGTCATCACCCAGGGCATCACCGGCAAGACCGGCCAGTTCCACACCGAAAAGTGCCAGGAATATGCCAACGGCAAGAACTGCTTCGTCGCCGGCGTCAACCCCAAGAAGGCCGGTGAGTCGATCTTCAACATCCCCATCTTCGCCAGCGTGAAAGACGCGGCCAAGGAAACGGGGGCCACCTGCTCGGTCATCTATGTGCCGCCCGCAGGCGCAGCGGCTGCCATCTGGGAAGCGGTGGAGGCCGATCTCGACTTCGTGGTCTGCATCACCGAAGGCATTCCGATCCGCGACATGCTCGAAGTGCGCAACAAGATGAAGCAGAAAGAGGCCAAGGGCGGCAAGAAGACGCTGCTGCTCGGCCCCAACTGCCCCGGCATCATCACGCCCGACGAGATCAAGATCGGCATCATGCCCGGCCACATCCACAAGGCGGGCCGCGTGGGCGTGGTCAGCCGCTCCGGCACGCTGACCTATGAAGCCGTGGCGCAGCTGACCGAGCTGGGCATCGGCCAGTCCACCGCCGTGGGCATCGGTGGCGACCCGATCAACGGCCTCAAGCACATCGACGTCATGAAGGCCTTCAACGACGATCCTGATACGGATGCCGTCATCATGATCGGCGAGATCGGCGGCCCGGACGAGGCCGAAGCCGCGCGCTGGTGCAAGGACCACATGAAGAAGCCCGTGGTCGGCTTCATCGCCGGCGTCACCGCGCCCCCCGGCAAGCGCATGGGCCACGCCGGCGCGCTGATCAGCGGCGGTGCCGACACGGCCGATGCCAAGCTCGCCATCATGGAAGAGTGCGGCTTCACCGTCACGCGCAACCCCTCTGAGATGGGCAAGCTGCTGAAGGCCTTGCTGTAAAGCCTGGGCGCGGGTGGTGCCGAACGCTGCGGCAACGGCCTTTTCGGCTGGGGCGCCACCCCTCGAATACACGGATTTCCCGCAGAGGAAACGGACGTATCATCCCGGGCCGCGCGTGCCTTTGCCCGCACTGAAAGCCTCAGCAAACCAAACCAACGTGAAAGCACTCTTCACGGCCCCACTTCTTCTGGACGGTGCCCGGCCAGCGCATCGCCATCCGGCCGGACAAAGCATGCGGCGGCGCGCGCATTGAAAGGCAGCGGCATGCGAGTCGACTACAGCGCGCTGACCGACGTGGGACGCCAGCGCAGCAACAACGAAGACGCCATCGTCGTGGACAGCGCCCGCGGCGTGGTGGTGCTGGCCGACGGCATGGGCGGCTACAGCGCGGGCGAGGTGGCCAGCTCGCTGGCCGTGAACCTGATCGCGGGCGAGCTGGCGCGCTGGCTGGACGAGGCGGCCCGGGTGGCCAGCGTGCGCGACGTGCGCCGCGCCATGGAAATCTGCGTGGACAACGCCAACCGCGCCATCTTCGACGCCGCCAACACCCACGCCGCCTATGTCGGCATGGGCACCACGCTGGTCATGGCCGTGCTGCACGGCGACCGACTGGTGCTGGGCCACGTGGGCGATTCGCGCGCCTACCGCTGGCGCGCCGGGGTGCTGGCGCAGCTCACGCGCGACCACTCGCTGCTGCAAGAGCAGATCGACATCGGCCTGATCACGCCCGAAGAGGCCGCTGCCTCCGGCAACCGCAACCTGGTCACGCGCGCGCTGGGCGTGGAAGACACCGTGCTGCTGGACGTGCAGGAGCAGCCCGTGGCGCCGGGCGACATGTTCCTGCTGTGCTCCGACGGGCTGAACGACATGCTGGGCGACGACGACATTGCCGCGGCGCTGGCCGCGCCCGAGCCCAGCTTGCAGGCGCGCGCGCAAACGCTGGTGGATCAGGCCAACGCGCTGGGCGGGCGCGACAACATCTCGGTGGCACTGATTCACGCCGAGGAATCGCCCAAAAAGTCCGGGGTCATGGCCAAATTGCTGAGAAAATAGGCAGCTTGCGCGCCGGCTATCGGTTAGCCTCGGCCCCTCTGGCGGCCACGCGCCCCAGACCCACATTACCCGTACCAGAAAGAGCCTCAAGGGAGTTTGTTCATGCCCAAGTTGATCGTTTCGATCGATGGAGTCGTCGTCAAGGAGGCGCAACTCACCAAGGATCGCTCCACCATTGGCCGCCGCCCGTACAACGACGTCGTCATCGACAACCTGGCCGTGAGCGGCGAGCACGCCGTGGTGCAGATGGCCGGCGGCGTCGCCACCATCGAGGATCTGGGCAGCACCAACGGCACCTACGTCAACGGGCAGGCCGTCAAGAAGCACACGCTGGCGCACGACGACACCATCGAGGTGGGCAAGTACAAGCTCAAGTTCCTCGATGTCGAGGCGTCCATGCCCGGCGCGCTGGGCGCCAGCGCCCCGTCGGTGCCCATGGGCATGGAAACGGGCCTGGGCAGCATGCCCGCCGGACACCAGCCGCGCGGCCCGCGCGTGCGCGTGCTCACCGGTGGCGCGACCGGCCGCGAGATGGAGCTGACCAAGGTGGTCACCACCATCGGCAAACCGGGGCTGTCGGTGGCCTCCATCACGCGCCGCACGCACGGCTTCGATCTGGCGCAGGTCGAAGGCGAGCACGTGGCCACCGTCAACGGCGTGGCCGTCGATGCCGGCCCGATCACGCTCAGGAACAACGATCAGATCGACCTGGGCGGCATTCGCCTCGAATTCATCGAGGCCTGAAATCGACCCGGCCCACGCGCCGCCATGGGCGCTGCAAGCAGGATCAATGAAATGATAGCTGTTTGCGCACGATTTAAAGCAGTTTCAGATAGATTTATATCTGAAATCCTTTTAAAACGTGCGCAAGCAGCTATCTTTTACTTTTATCCACCCATGCTCCACATGCGCTTCAGGTCAGCACGGCCATGACGCTGTGGTCTGCCCTGGCGCGGCACTGGCGGCGCGTGCTGGCCACCCTCTTGCTCGTGCTGCTGGCGCTGCTGCACGCGCTGGGCGCCTGGCAGGTGCCAGGGCTGCGCGCCATGGAAGACGGCCTGTACGACCTGCGCCTGCGCCTGACCATGCCGCGCACGCTGGACGAGCGCGTGGTCATCATCGACATTGACGAACGCAGCCTCGCCGAGCTGGGCCAGTGGCCCTGGGGCCGCCAGCGCCTGGCCGATCTGGTGCGCGAGCTGACCGGGCGCCAGCAGGTGGCCGCACTCGCGCTCGACACCGTGTTCGCCGAACCCGACCGCGGCACGGGCCTGGCCGAGCTGACGCGGCTGGCCGAGGGCGAACTCAAGGCCCATCCCGGCTTCGTGGACTGGCTGGCACGCCACGCCGCGCGGCTCGACCACGACGCGGCCCTGGCCCAGGCGCTGGCCCAGGGCCCCGTGGTGCTGGCTTACTACCTCACCAGCGACCGCGACGGCCGCCGCGCAGGCCAGCTGCCCCCGCCCGTCGCACCTGCCCAGCCCGCGCCGCCGGGCATGCTGCGCTGGGACGGCTTTGGCGCCAACATCGCCCCGCTGGCCAGCGCCGCGCCGCGCGCGGGCTTCATCAACGCGCAAACCGACGCCGACGGCCTGGTGCGCGCCGTGCCCGTGCTCGCCGCGTTCGACGGCGGGTTGTACGAATCGCTGGCGCTCGCCACCGTGCGCCAGGCGCTGCCGCACGCCGGCCTGCGCGTGCAGCGCGTGACCGGCCAGCCCGACAAGCCCGACCGCCCCTTGCAGGCGCTGCAACTGCCCGGCAGCACCCCGCCCGTGGCCGTGCCGCTTGACGCGCGGGGCACGGCGCTGGTGCCCTACCGGGGCGCGGGCGGGCCGCAAGGCGGCTCGTTTCGCTACATCTCCGCCGCCGACGTGCTGCAAGGCCAGCTGCCCGCCGCCAGCCTGCAAGGGCGCATCGCCCTGCTGGGCTTCACCGCGCCGGGGCTGATGGACTTGCGCATCACCCCCGTCGGCCAGGCCTACCCCGGCGTGGAGGTGCACGCCAGCCTCATCTCCGGCATGCTCGACGCCCGCGTGCCCAGCCGCCCCGACTGGGCGGCAGGCTACGAAGCGCTGCTGCTGCTCGTGCTCGGCGCGGTGCTGGTGCTGAACCTGCCCCTGCTGCGCGTGGGCGCCGCCGTGGCGCTGGGCGGCGCGCTCGTGCTGGCCCTGCTGGCGCTGAACACCGGGCTGTATCTGGGCGCGGGCCTGGTGCTGCCGCTGGCCAGCACGCTGGTGCTCACGCTCGCCGCGCTGGCGGCCAACCTGGTGCTGGGCTACTTCGTGGAAAGCCGCGCGCGCCGGCAGCTCGCGCGCGACTTTGCCACCTACGTGCCGCCCGAGCTGGTGCGCCAGATGGAGCGCAGCCCCGGCCACTACAGCATGCAGGCGCGCGCCGACGAACTCACCGTCATGTTCTGCGACCTGCGCGGCTTCACCGGCCTGGCCGAGCGCATGGAGCCGCTGGCGCTGCAAAGCCTGCTCAACGACCTGCTCAGCCGCCTCAGCCACGTCATCCGCGCGCAGCGCGGCACCATCGACAAATACATCGGCGACTGCGTCATGGCCTTCTGGGGCGCGCCCGTGGCCGACCCCGCCCACGCCGCGCGCGCCACCGAAGCGGCCCTGGCCATGACCGAGGCGCTCGCTGCCTTCAACGCCACACGCGCGCGCACCGGGCTGCCCGAAGTCAGCGCCGGCATCGGCCTGAACACCGGCCTCATGTCGGTGGGCAACATGGGCTCCGACGTGCGCCGCGCCTACACCGTCATCGGCGACGCGGTGAACCTCGGCGCGCGGCTCGAAGCGCTGACGCGCACCTACGGCGTGCACCTGATCGCCAGCGAAAGCACGCACGCGCAAGTGCCCCACCTGCCTGACGGCCACCGGTGGCAAGAGCTTGACCGCGTGCGCGTCAAGGGCCGCCAGCAGCCCGTGGCCATCTACACCACGCGCCAGCCCGCGCCCGGGCAAAGCGCTGCCGAGCTTGAGGATGAACTCAAGCTCTGGCAGCAAGCCCTGGCCGACTGGCGCGGCGGGCGATGGGCCGCCTGCGGCACAAAAGTACACATCTTGCTGGCGCGCAACGCCAACTTTTTCCCTTATCGCCTGTACGAAGAACGGTTAGCCTCGTGCATGCTGTCGCCCCTACCCGCCCACTGGGATGGGACGGCCACGTTTGACACCAAGTAACCCCCGCTTTCGCCTCGCCCCGACACGCATGGGCGGCGGAAACCAGCCAGCGCCAGAGGACGCTTTTTCACCATGAAGGTGCGCGTGCTGGGCTGCTCGGGCGCCATCGCCAAGGGCTGCCAGACCACCGCGTTTCTGGTCAACCAGGACACGCTCATCGACGCCGGCACCGGCGTCGGTGAGCTCACGCTCCAGGAAATGGCGCGGGTGCAGGACGTGTTTCTCACCCACTCGCACCTCGACCACGTCGCCTGCCTGCCCCTGATGGCCGACAGCGTGGCCGCCAGCCGCATCGGCCGGCCCCTGCGCGTGCACGCGCTGCCCGCCACCATCGAGGCGCTCAAGCAGTACCTCTTCAACGACCACATCTGGCCCGACTTCACGCGCATCCCCAGCGCCGAGCAGCCCCTGATCGCCTTTCACCCGCTGGACACCGGCACCACGCGCACCGTGGGCCAGGCCGTGGTGCAGGCGCTGCCCGCCAACCACAGCGTGCCCGCCGTCGGCTATGCCGTGCGCGACCTCGCGCCCGATGCGCCCTGGTGGGTCTTCAGCGGCGACACCGAACGCAACCCCGCCTTCTGGCAGCGCATCAACCACATGCACGTGGGCGCGCTGGTGATCGAAACCGCCTTCAGCAACCGCGAGCGCGAACTGGCCCGCCGCTCCATGCACCTGTCGCCCGCCGTGCTCGCCGACGAGCTCGACCACATCGACCCCGCGCGCCGCTTTCCCATCTACATCACCCACACCAAACCGCATGAGACCGAAACCATCATGCGCGAGATCACCCAGTTCGATCAGGTGCGCCCGCCCCTGCACGAAGTCACCCACGACATCCGCTGGCTGAGCGCGGGGCACGTGTTCGATTGGTGAGGGAGCTGCGGCGCTGGAACTTCCGGACGCGAAGGACGCGAAGATGGCGCGAAGGACGCGAAAGGAATACCGAAATTTCTTGATGGTTGGGGCAAGAGGCAGTGCCACAGCCCAATGATAAAAGGAGCTGCTTGCGTACGGTTTAAAACGATTTCACATGCTTTTCACAATGAAATCGTTTTAAACCGTACGCAAGCAGCTCCTGTATTTTGAATGCACTTCACCGCAGAGGAGCGGAGAACGCAGAGCTTCGCAGAGGGAGAGGGAACAGAACCGAGCCCCGTAGGCTGGGTAGAGCCGAAGGCGAAACCCAGCGTTCTGGCGAGCCGGATTGCTGGGTTTCGCTTCGCTCTACCCAGCCTACGAAAACGGCGCACCGGGCACGTGGTCGATGCGTGAGGGTGGCCGCGGCGCAGGCCATTCCAGGGCCGCCCGAGCCGGGGTTCCCCCGGCGACCAGCGGCGTCCCCCTGGGGGGATGACGCCGCAGGCGGCTCAGGGGGGATTCAGTCTTTTCCGCAGCCGGGCCACTTCTTCCATCAGGTCGGTGGTGAGCGCGGCCAGCTGCGGGTCGGCGTCGAACGCTTGCTCCAGGTGCGCGATGCGGCGCGCGCGCAGCAGCGTGGCGCTGGCAAAGCGCCATTCAGCGGCCTCGCCGCCGCTGGCAGGGGACAGCACGCCGGCTTCGACATGGGTGTGCACCCATTGCAGCGTCATGCGGCAGCCGCTGGCCAGTTGCTCGCCGCTCAAGGGAGCGTCGCCCAGCAGCTCGACATGGGCGGCAGAGAAGATGTGGTGCGTGGAGGGCATGGGGTCGTGTCTCCGTGGTGGGGCGCTCAGGCGCTGCGGGGGTTGAAGCCGGGGTAGGCGTCGGCCAGCGCGGCCCAGGCGGCTTTTTGCGCCTCGGTCACCGCGCCGGGCACGGCCACCTCCAGCGCCAGATACAGGTCGCCCGGCGTGCTGGCGTGCGGGATGCCGCGCCCTTTGAGCCGCAGCTTGCGCCCGCCGCCCGAGCCGGCGGGCACCGTCACCTCCACCGCCTTGCCGTCGGGCGTGTCCACCTGCACAACGCCTCCCAGCGCCGCCTCCCACGGGGTGACGCGCAGCTTCTGCGTCACGTCGCGGCCATCGACGTGCCAGCGCGCGTCGGGCACGAAATGCACTTCCAGAAACAGATCGCCCGCCGGCCCGCCGCCCCAGCCGGGGCTGCCTTGCCCGGCCAGGCGAATGAGCTGGCCGGGTTTGACGCCCCTGGGGATGGTCACCTGCAACGTGCGGTCGTCCGGCACCAGGCGGCCCTCGCCATCCATGCGCGTGCCGCGCATGTGCAGCGCGCGCTCGGCGCCCTGATAGGCGTCGGCCAGCGTCAGCTCGATGCGGGCGTGCTGGTCTTCGCCGCGCATGGGCTGCGCCTGGGCATGGGCCTGCCCTTGTCCCTGCGCATGGGCCTGGCGCGCGGCGCGTGCGCGGCCAAACAGGTTTTCGAAGAATTCGCTGTAGTCGCCTTCGTCCGCGCCGCCACCACCACCGCCGAAGTGCGTGCGAAAGCCCTCGGCACCGCCCGGCGCGCCGGAAAACCCGAAGCCTTCGTTCCAGCCCGGCGGCGGGCGCACGTCGTCGCCCGAGCGCGCGCCCGCCGCCCAGGCCTGCGCGCCCACGGTGTCGTAGGCGGCGCGCTTTTCGGCGTCGCCCAGCACGGTGTTGGCCTCGTTCACCTCGGCCATGCGCTGGGCGGCGTCGGCCTCCTTGCTCACGTCGGGGTGGTATTTGCGCGCGAGCTTGCGATAGGCTTTCTTGATGTCGTCGGCGGTGGCGCTTTTGGTGACGCCGAGGATCTGGTAATAGTCCTTGAATTGCATGCGCTGGTGCTCGGTTGGCTGGCGTGAAGGGGTTGGCCGTGCATGACCAGGCTATCGGGCCATATGCGGTCTGCCCGCCTATTTTGCAAGCAGCGGCCCGGCATGTGCGCCCGCCTTCAACGCGTGCCCCGCCACGCCAGCACCAGACCGGCGGCGGCCAGCGCGGCACCGGCCAGCGGCACGGCGGCATAGCCCCAGCCGGCGGCGATCACCGCGCCCCCCGCTGCCGCGCCCACGGCGTTGCCCAGGTTGAACGCGCCGATGTTGACCGACGAGGCCAGCCCGGGCGCGTCGGCAGCGGCCTGCATCACGCGCGTCTGCACGGGCGGCACGATGGCGAAGGCCGCCGCACCCCAGATGAGCAGACCGGCCAGCGCGCCCACCGTGCTGGGCAGCAGCAGCGGCAAGGCCAGCATGATGAGCGCCAGCGCGGCCAGAAACAGGCGGGTGGCGCCATCCAGCGACCACTCCGACAGCCGCCCGCCCAGCCAGTTGCCGACCGTGAAGCCCACGCCGATCAGCACCAGCGCCAGGGTCACCACGCCGCTGGAGGCACCGGTCTCGCTGTGCAGCATGGGGGCCACGTAGGTGTAGAGCGTGAACATGGCGCCCGCGCCCATCACCGTCACGCCGAGCGCCAGCAGCACCTGCGGGCGGGCCAGCACGCGCAGCTCGCGGCGCACGTCGGGCATGCGGCCCGCTTCGCCGCGCGGCAGCGTGAGCGCCAGCGCCACGATGGCCAGCACGCCCAGCCCCGCCGTGGCGGCAAAGGCCATGCGCCAGCCGATCTGCTGGCCGATCCAGGCGGCGGCGGGCACGCCGCCGATGTTGGCCACCGTCAGCCCCATGAACATCATGGCCACCGCGCTGGCACGCTTGTGCGGCGGCACCAGGCTGGCCGCCACCACCGACCCCAGGCCGAAGAAGGCGCCGTGGTTCAGGCTGGTGACCAGGCGCGCGGCCAGCAGGCTCCAATAACCGGGGGCCACGGCCGACAGCAGGTTACCGGCCACGAAGATGCCCATCAGCGTCATCAGCGCGGTTTTCACGCGCAGGCGGCCAAACAGCAGCGTCATCACCGGCGCGCCCAGCATCACGCCCAGGGCGTAGGCGGTGACCAGCATGCCGGCCTCGGGAATGGTGGCCTGCACGCCTTCGGCGATGACGGGCAGCAGGCCCATGGGGGCGAATTCGGTGGTGCCGATGCCGAAGGCGCCAATGGCCAGCGCCAGCAGCGGCCAGGTGGGGTTGAGCGTGCGCGCCATGGAAGCAGAAGAAGAGGGGCTTGCGAGGGTGGTCATGAAGATCGTCCGTGCGCGCCACCCGCAGGCGGGCAGGCGCAAAAGGTCAAGAAATCCGAAAAGGCCGTGGGCCGGTCAGCCGTGTTTCATTCATCCCACGCGGGTGCCAGCCCCTCGGGGCTGACTTCGCGGCCGTTGCGCTCCAGCGCAGCGATCTCGGCCATGTCGGCTTCGTCAAGGCGCAGATCGCGCGCCAGCAAGTTGCTGGCGAGGTTCTCGCGCCGGGTGGACGACGGAATCACCGCATACCCCAGCTGCAAGGCCCAGGCCAGCGCCACCTGCGCGGGCGTGGCCTGGTGGCGGTGGGCAATGGCCTGGATCACCGGGTCTTTCAGCACCTTGCCGTAGGCCAGCGTCATGTACGAGGTGACGCGGATGCCCTGCGCCTGCAAAAAGGCCGCGAGCCGGCGGTTTTGCAGGTAGGGGCTGAGTTCGATCTGGTTGGTGGCGATTTCGCCCGCGCCCACCACGTCCATGGCCTGTTGGGTGAGCGCGATGTTGAAGTTGGACACGCCGATCAGCCCGGTCAGCCCCTCGGCCTTGGCCTCGGCCAGCGCGGCCATGTAGTCGGGCAGCGGCACGCCTTTTTGCGGCGCCGGCCAGTGGATCAGCGTGAGGTCGACGCGCTCGGTGCGCAGCTTGCGCAGGCTTTCCTTCAGGCTGGGGATCAGCTTGTCGCTGGCGTAATGGTCGACCCAGATCTTGGTGGTGATGAACAGCTGATCGCGCGGCACGCCCGCCGCGGCGATGGCCTCGCCCACCTCGGCCTCGTTGCCGTAGATCTGCGCCGTGTCGATGGCGCGGTAGCCCACGTCGAGCGCGTTGCGCACGGAATCGATGGCGGCCTGGCCCTGAAGCCGGAAGGTGCCCACGCCAAAGGAAGGAAGGGTGTTCATGGTGCGAGTCCTGTCGTGAAGTGAATGTCAGGGCGGCGAGTGTGCGCCCATGTCTTTTGATGAAAAACACCTGATTGAAGAAAACATATTTGCTATAACAGCAATAATGAAAACCACGCTCGACGAGATGCAGACCTTCATCGCCGTGGTGGAGGCCGGCTCTCTCACGGCCGCGGCCGACCGGCTGGGGCAGGCCGTGTCGGCCACCAGCCGCAGCCTGGCACGGCTGGAGGACAAGCTGCAAACCACGCTGCTGAACCGCACCACGCGCCGCCTGGCGCTGACGGACGAAGGCCAGGCCTATCTGGCGCGCGCGCGCCAGATCGTCGCCGCCGTGGAGGCCACCGAAGAAGACATGGCCGCGCGCCGCCACGCCCCTGCCGGCCCCTTGCGGGTGGACGCGGCCACCCCCTTCATGCTGCACGTGGTGGTGCCGCTGCTGGCCGGCTACCACGCGCGCTACCCACACGTGGCGCTGGAGCTGGTCAGCAACGAGGGCATCACCGACCTGCTGGAGCGCCGCACCGACGTGGCCATCCGCATCGGCGCGCTGCGCGACTCCACGCTGCACGCCGCCCCCATCGCCACCAGCCGCCTGCGCGTGCTGGCAGCGCCCGCCTACCTGCAGGCGCACGGCCAGCCGCGCACGGTGGAGGGCCTGGCGCGCCACGCGCTGCTGGGTTTCACCCAGCCCGAATCGCTCAACGAGTGGCCGCTGCACACGGCCGACGGCCAGCCGCTGCACGTGCGCCCGGCCATTCGCGCCGCCAGCGGCGAAACCCTGCGCCAGCTGGCCCTGCAGGGCCAGGGCATCGTGTGCCTGTCGGATTTCATGACGCAGGCCGACCGGCGCGAAGGCCGGCTGCGGCCCGTGCTGGCGCGCCAGACGCTGCCGGTGCGCCAGCCCATTCACGCCGTGTACTACCGCAACACCGCGCTGTCGGCCCGCATCGCCTCCTTCGTCGACTACCTGAAGGCCGTGCTCGGGCCGGCCGGGTTCGAGGAATGACGCTGCCCGGAAGCTATCCTCAAGCGCCCCCTTCGCCTTTTTTGCCACCCAAGGAAGCCGCATGACCCTTTCCCCCGACACCACCCGCGCCTTCACCCCCACCGGCGTGCTGCGCGCCAGCATCAACCTGGGCAACCCCATCCTCGCCGGGCGCAACGCAGCCGGCGAGCCGGCGGGCGTGTCCATCGACCTGGCGCGCGCCCTGGCCGAGCGCCTGGGCGTGGCCTGCGAGCTGGTGGTGTTCGACACCGCCAAGGCCTCGGTCGATGCGGTGCGCGCCAGCCAGGCCGACGTCGGCTTCTTCGCCATCGACCCGCTGCGGGGCGAGGGCATTCGCTTCACCGCGCCCTATGTGCTGATCGAGGGCGCGTATCTGGTGCGGCAGGATTCGCCGCTCAAGGGCAACGCCGAGGTCGATGCGCCCGGTCGCCGCGTGATGGTGGGGCAGGGCAGCGCTTACGACCTGTTTCTCTCGCGCGAGCTGAAGCACGCAGCGATCGAGCGCGCCGCCAGCTCGCCCGCCGTGGTGCCCACCTTCATCGAGCAACACGCCGACGTGGCCGCAGGCGTGAAGCAGCAGCTCGAAGCCGATGCCGCGCGCCTCGGCGGCCTGCGCCTGCTGCCGGGACGCTTCATGGTGATTCAGCAGGCGATGGGCACGCCCGCTGGCCGGGGCGACGCAGCGCAGGCCGCGCTGGCGGCGTTCGTCGAAGACATGAAGGCCAGCGGCTTCGTCGCCGACGCGCTGAGGCGCCACGGCATCCAGGGCGCGGCGGTGGCGCCTGCCGCCTGATATGCATTATTTGATAGCGCCTTGCGCTTGATATACAAGCGCCAAAGGCCTATTTTTCTTGCAATGGCGCAGGTGCGCGCCGGTTCACCAGCACGATGCCTGCCGCCACCAGCGCCAGCGCGGCCAGCAGCGTGGGGGTGAGCGGCTCTTTCAGCCACAGCGCGCCCGCGGCCAGCGCGAACAGCGGGGTGAAAAAGACGAAGGCCGAGATGCGCGTGGCCGGGTAGCGCGTGAGCAGCCACATCCACGCCAGGTAGCTGGCAAACGCACCCACCACGGTTTGCAGCGCCAGCGAGGTGGCCGCAAAGGCGCTGAACTGCCACTGCCAGCGCTCGCCCAGCGCCAGCGACAGCACGGGCAGCAGCAGCGCGGCGACGGCCACCTGGAACAGCAGCACCTTCTCTGCCGTGGCGCGCGCCATGGCAGAGGCGCGGATGACCACCGTGGTCAGCCCCCACAGCGCGCCCGCGGCCAAGCCCAGCAGGTCGCCGCGCCAGGTCAGCCCCGCGCCGCCGTGCATGAAGCCCTCGCGCAGCGCAAAGGCCACGCCCACGAAGGCGCACACCAGCCCCGCCCACTGCGCGCGCGACAGGCGCTCGGCAGGCACCAGCAGCGGCAGCACCAGCGCCACCCAGAAGGGCGAGGTGTAGAGAAACACCGTCAGCCGCGAGGCGGGCGTGTATTGCAGCCCCACGTACAGCGCGGCAAATTCAAGCGCAAACAGAAGCCCCGCCAGCAGGCCGGGCCACAGCGTGCCATCGCGCCCCGTCAGGCGCACGCCGCGCCACGCGCACCAGGCCCACAGCAGCAGCGCCGCGCCCACGAAGCGCAGCGCGGCCTGGAACACGGGCGGCACCTCGGGCAGGGTGGCCTTGATGAGCACCTGCTGCACGCCCCAGAACAGGCAGCACGCCAGCAGGATGGCAATGGCGCGGCCGTCCAGGTGGTCGCGCCGCTCAATCACGGGCGGGGTCACAGCGGGTGCTCGACATAGAAACGCCCGCCGTGAAACAGCAACGGCGATGCGCCCGGCATGTGGTCGCAGTGCTCCACCTGGCCGACGAAGATGACGTGATCGCCTTCGACATAACGGCTTTTGTTGAAGCACTCGAAGTGCGCGGCTGCGCCCTCGATCAGCGGCGCGCCCGCCACGCCGGGGCGCCAGGCGACGCCTTCAAAGCGGTCAAGCGCGGGCGTGGCAAAGCGCGTGGCCAGCGCCTGCTGGTCAGCCGCGAGCACGTTGATGGCGTAGTGCGTGCCGGTGCTGAAGGCGTGCAGCGAGGCGGAGCGCTGGCTCAGGCTCCACAGCACCAGCGGCGGCGACACCGACACGGAGTTGAACGAGTTGGCCGTCAGCCCCACCGGCGCGCCCGCAGCCGTGCGCGCGGTGACGATGGTCACTCCCGTGGCGAACATGCCCAGCGCGGCCCGGAACTGCAAGGCGGTGAAAGCGGGCAGGGCAGGCGAGGCGGGCAACATGCGGGGGCAGGCAAAAAGAGCGGCCCATGATAGCGAGCGCCCCGCGCCACTGCTGTCGTCGGGGTTTGCGTGGCGCTTGGCGCGGGCTGCGGAGTGGCTTGAGCAACAAACAAAAAGAGAAGCTGCTTGCATACGTTTTAAAAGGATTTCAGATAATTTTCATATTGAAATCGTTTTAAAACGTACGCAAGCAGCTATCATTTTATTTGGCAGGCTGGGTTTCGCTGCGCTCTACCCAGCCTGCAAAGACGTCTGCGGGGGACGGCTCAGACCGGCTTACCTGACCAACAACACCGGCACCTTGCAGTTGGCCAGCACGCGCGTGGCCACCGATCCCATCACCAGGTTGCCCAGCGCGCTGTTGCCGTGCGAGCCCATCATCAGCAAGTCGAAATGGCCCGCGTCGGCGAACTTGGCGATGGTCTCGCCTGCGGGGCCGACTTTCCAGGCCGTTTTCAGCGCCACGCCGTGGCGCGCCAGAAACTTCTTCACCGGTGCCAGCACCTTGGCGGCTTCGTCGGCGTAATAGCCGTCCACCACTTCCTTGCCCACGGCGGCGCGTGCGCGCGGGGGCAGGGCGCTTTGCACGGTGAAGGCGGTCACGTCGGCCGCCTCGTTCAGAAACGCTTCGTGCGTGGCCAGGTAGGCCAGCATCTTCTTGGTGTACGAGCTGCCGTCAACGGCCAGAAGAATCTTCATCAGGGTCTCCTCTTGGGGGGGTGAGCAAAGCCGGATTGGCCCAACAAGTCTACGCCCGCAGGGGCATCGCCAGCGTGCGGCATGTCAAGGCGCGGGCGGCTTCATGGGGCCGCTTGACGCGCCAGAAGGCAGCTCGATCACGCGCTCGGGCACAAAGCCCGCCTGCTCGCCCTTGCTGGCGTAGCCCAGCGGGTTGGCCACCACGCGGCAGCGACCCGCGCGGTAGTCGCTCGGGCAGTGCAGGTGGCCGTGCAGCCACGCATCGGCCAGCGGCAGCAAGTCGTCCAGCGCGTTGCAAAAGCCCGCCGTGCCGGGCACCAGGCCGTAGCGCGGGTCGTGGCTGCGCAGGCTGGGCGCAAAGTGGGTGACCACCACCGTGGCCCCGTCGAACGGCTCGGCCAGCGCGGCGCGCAGCCACGCCTGGCAGGCCAGCGCCTGCGCGCGCATGGGCTCGGCCAGAAACAGCTCGCCGCCGCGCCGGGCCGCGGCGATGCGCAGGTAATGGTTGGCCGCGCGAAAGGCCTTGTGGCGCGCGTGCAGCTGGTCGGCCAGCGTGGCCGTGGGCCCGCGCGGGGCCAGCGCGTCGTAATCGGCCCACAGCGTGGTGCCGACGAAGCGCACGCCGTTCAGCACCACCTGCCCGCGCTCCAGCCACACCAGCCCCAGGCGCTCGCACACGGTTTGCAGGCGGGCGTGGGTGGCGTCGAAGTCCAGCCCGTCGTATTCGTGGTTGCCCGGCACATACAGCACGGGCACCGGCCAGCCGGCAAAGCGGCCCAGACCGAAGTCGGCATCGCCCTGCGCGGCCAGCGCCGAGCCGCGCTGGTAAGAGCCGATGTCGCCCGCCAGCACCAGCACATCGGCCCCCGGCGCGGGCCGGGGCACGAAGCCGCTGTGGGTTTCCAGATGCAGGTCGGACAAAAGCTGGATGTGCATGGCAGGCAACAAGGCGCTGTGGCGCAAAGGCCGCATTCTGGCGTGCGTTTGCCACGGTACGGCCTTGTGGCAGCAGGGCTTTGCCGTTGTTGATAAGGGAAAACCCTAGGTCAACCCTACAATGGCGCTTTCGCCGGGCATTCACCGGCTCAACCGAAGCGTCTGGCCAATCAACCAGGCGCTTTTTCAACACCCATGTCGATCGCCTTCTTCTCCCGTTGGTGGCCTGCCCCCCAGGTCGCGTCCCCCGCCCCGCGCGGCGACGTGGCCGCCCAGCTGATGGCGCGCGCCGACGCCTGCCGCGGCCTGTCGCCGCACGACGCCGCCGAGCTGCGCCGCGCCGCCATGGCCTATCTGGGCGTGGTGCGCTGAACCTGGAAACGGCTCAGGCGCGCGCGTTCAGCGCCGCCAGCCGCTCGGGCGTGCCCACGTCCACCCATTGCCCTGCATAAAGCTCGGCGCTGACCCGGCCTGCCGCCACGGCGCGGCGCAGCAGCGGCGCCAGCGGCACGGCGCTGCCTTGCGGGTTGCCGGGCAGGATGTCGCACCACGGCGGCTCGAACAGCGCCCGGCGGTACAGCGCGATGGTGCTGAAGGTGTGGCGCACGCCGCCGGCGGGCGCGTCGTTCAGCGCCAGGCCGTCAGGTGCCAGGCCGAAATCGCCCGCCGGGTTGTGCGCCGGGTTGGGCACCAGCCACAGGTGCGCCAGCTTGCCCGAGGCGGCAAAGCGCTGCGCCGCCGCAGCGGTGACGGCAAAGCCGGGCGCGAAGATGTCGCCCGCCATGACCCAGAACACGCTGCCCTCGTGCGGCGCCAGCAGCGGCAGCGCGCGCGCAATGCCGCCAGCGGTTTCCAGCGCGTAGCCGAAGTCGCGGCCTTCGGACGAGAAGCGGATGGTCGATTGCTCCTCATTTGATAGCTGTTCGCACCTATCAGACAAGCGCTTTCGGCCAATATGGCTCTCAATCTGCTCGCCCAGCCAGGCGGTGTTGATGACGATCTCGCGCACG
>JAUNTQ010000145.1 GCA_030538605.1 Pseudomonadota bacterium | reverse complement strand
ATCCAGGCCGACCCGGCCACCAACTCGCTCATCATCAGCGCGCCCGAGCCGGTGTACCGCGAGCTGCGCGCCGTCATCGACAAGCTCGACCAGCGCCGCGCGCAGGTGTTCATCGAAAGCCTGATCGCCGAAGTCGACATGAACCGCGCAGCCGAATTCGGCGTGCAGTGGCAGGCCTTCGGCCGCAGCGGCAACAACGTCGGCGTGATCGGCACCAACTACTCCACCGGCCGCGCCTCCGGCTCGGGCAGCACCACCAACATCTTCGACATCGCGGTGGCGGCGCTGGGCTACAACCGAACCGGCAACCTTGAAGCCCTGGCAGGCGCCCGGCCCAGCACCGGCTTCAACCTCGGGATCGCCACGCAGGCGCTGGGCGTGCTGGCCCAGTTCCTCCAGAGCACGGGCACGGGCAACGTGCTGAGCACGCCCACACTGCTCACGCTGGACAACGAAGAGGCCAAGATCGTCGTCGGCCAGAACGTGCCCTTCGTCACCGGCAGCTTCACCAACACGGGTGCGGCAGGCGGTGCCACGCTCAACCCCTTCCAGACCTACGAACGCCAGGACGTGGGCCTCACCTTGCGCGTGCGCCCGCAGATCAGCGAAGACGGCACGGTGAAGATGGTGATCTACCAGGAGTCGTCCAACCTGGTGAGCACCACCGACGCCGGCCCCATCACCCGCAAGCGCGCCATCGAGTCCAGCGTGCTGGTGGACGACGGCGCCATCGTGGTGCTGGGCGGCCTGCTGGAAGACACCTTCGGCACGCGCGAAGACAAGGTGCCCCTGCTGGGCGACATCCCCGTCGTGGGCAACCTGTTCAAGAGCCAGAACCGCAGCCTGACCAAGTCCAACCTGATGGTGTTTCTGCGCCCCGTCATCGTGCGCGACGCCGCCGCCACCGAAAACTACTCGCTCGACCGCTACGACCTGATGCGCGCCGCCCAGCAAGGCAACCAGCCGCGCCCCAACCTCATGCTGAACAACGTCAGCGAAGCGCCCGTCATGCCCCCCGTGGTGCCCGCCAACCCCGACGCCTGGACGCGCCCCGCCCCGCCGCCGCCGCTGATCCGCCCCGCCGCCGGCGAAAGCAACTACTACAGCACCCCCCTCCACCAGAACTGAGCCGCACGCCCGAACCCGCATGCGCTACCCGCTTCCCTACGCCTTCGCGCGCACCGCCGGCCTGCTGCTCGAAGACGACGGCCAGGCCCTCACCCTCTGGCACGACGGCAGCCCCGATGCCGGCCACCTGAGCGAAGTCATGCGCCGCTTCGGCCAGGCCGAGCTGCCCCTCGGCCTGCAGCAGACCGACGCCCACGCCCTCGCCCAGCGCATCAGCCACGCCTATTCGCAAAACGAAAGCTCCGCCGCCGCCGTGGTCAGCGAAGTCGAAAGCGACGCCGACCTCTCGCGCATCATGCAAGAGCTGCCTGCGGTGGAAGACCTGCTGGAGTCCGCCGACGACGCGCCCATCATCCGCATGCTCAACGCCCTGCTCACGCAGGCCGCGCGCGACGGTGCCAGCGACATCCACATCGAGCCGTACGAGCGCCACAGCAGCGTGCGCTTTCGCGTTGACGGCGCGCTGCGCGAAGTCGTGCAGCCCAACCGCGCGCTGCACGCCGCCCTGATCTCGCGCCTGAAAATCATGGCCGACCTCGACATCGCCGAAAAGCGCCTGCCGCAAGACGGCCGCATCAGCCTGCGCCTGGGCACCCGCGCCATCGACGTGCGCGTATCCACCATCCCCAACGCCCACGGCGAACGCGCCGTTCTGCGCCTGCTCGACAAAAGCGAAAGCAAACTCAGCCTCGAAGCCGTCGGCATGCAAGGCGAAGTGCTGCGCCAGTTCGAGCGCCTCATCGCCCAGCCCCACGGCATCATCCTCGTCACCGGCCCCACCGGCAGCGGCAAGACCACCACGCTCTACGCCAGCCTCGCGCGGCTTGATGCCAGCCGCAACAACATCATGACGGTGGAAGACCCCATCGAATACGACCTGCCCGGCGTCGGCCAGACGCAGGTCAACCCCCGCATCGAACTCACCTTCGCCCGGGCGCTGCGCGCCATCCTGCGGCAAGACCCCGACATCGTCATGATCGGCGAAATCCGCGACATCGAAACCGCGCAAATCGCCATCCAGGCCAGCCTCACCGGCCACCTCGTGCTCGCCACCCTGCACACCAACGACGCCGCCAGCGCCGTCACCCGACTGACCGACATGGGCGTCGAGCCGTTCCTGCTCAGCTCATCCCTGCTCGGCGTACTCGCCCAGCGCCTGGTGCGCAAATACTGCCCCGCCTGCGGCGGCCAAGGCGTGGCCCCGCAAGCTGCGCAGGCAAATGGCCCGACCGGCACCACCGGCTGCGACACCTGCGGCCACACCGGCTACGCCGGCCGCACCGGCGTGTTCGAGCTGCTGAGCGTGGACGAAACCATCCGCGACCAGATCCACGCCCAGGCCCCCGAAGCCACCGTGCGCAACACCGCCCTCGCCCAAGGCATGCAGCTCATGCGCGACGACGGCGAACGCCTCATCGCCAGCGGCATCACCAGCCGCGAAGAAGTGCTGCGCGTCACGCGGGATTGACGGCGCGGCATGCGCCGCCGCGCCTGCGGCTTGACCGGCGCGTGTCAGGCCATGTCGGCCCTTTTGATTGGCTTGACAAAGAGAACGCTCGCCTGCGCCGCCTTGAAGCCACCGCTCAGGCCAAAGCAATGCTCAAGCTCCACGGCCAAGTGCACCGCTGCGGGATTCAACGGATCGGGCACCGCCGAGAGGCCAAGACAAGACAGAACATTCTGGTGGTTCAGACCATCGAGCGCCAGGTCATAAACCTGCTCGAAGAGAAAGCCAACCACCGCCTCGCTCACGACTTTGAACAAGCCATCTTCCGACGGCAGGGCGCTCATGCTCCACCCTCGCAGCTCCAGCTCAATGCTCGAATACCGCCGCCCGCCCGTATCCCGGCGCGTGCTGTCCAGCAGGAGTCGATGTACCTCCCCATCATGAAAACTGGGCCAACGCCCAAAGACACGGAGCACCTGTTCGTGCCCAACGATGAGAGAGAAGGGGTTCATGCAGGACTTTGGAGTTCGTAGGGTGGGTGCTTGCACCCACGCTGCATTCCGGGCAGTGGCGAACGTGGGTGCAAGCCCCCACCCTGCGGCACCGCCTTCAAATCTCCTTGACCAATGCCTTGAGCAGCTTGATGCGCAGCGCGTGCTGATCGCTCAGTGCATTCCAGACCGTGTCTTGCGCCAGCACCGAGTAGCGCCCCTTCTTGGCCAGCGCGTCAATCTCACGCCGCTGCTCATCGCTCAGCTTGCCTGGCTCTGCCAGTTCGAGCCAGTGCTTTTCATACAGATCAAGCAGTTCGCGGCTGGTTTTGTCCGACTTTTTCAGGCGCTTGCACAACTGCGCGATGGCCTGGTTGTCTGCCTCGACTTGCTCGCACAGGTCGTTCATTCGGGTCAGCTTGGCGATGTCTTTTTTGGAAAGCGTCATGCGGTGTTCTTGGCGGTTGTAAAGGAATTCACAAGTTTTCATGAAAATGAGAGCTGTTTGCGTACGTTTTAAAACGATTTCAAATACAAAACCATATGAAATCGTTTTAAAACGTACGCAAGCAGCTATCAATTATTTCAATCCCGCAAAGCCTGCCTGATCTGCTCTGCCTGTTCGGCCAGCACCTGCGCACCCGGCTCGCGCCGGGGCCAGATGAGGCCCGCACCATCGTCTGCGTGGCGCGGCACGACGTGCATGTGAAAGTGGAACACCGTCTGCCCGCCTTCGTGGCCGTTGGCTTGCAGCAGGGTCAGGCCCGGCGGGTTGAACACGCTTTTCAGCGCGCGCGCCACGCGCTGGGCGGTGTGCATCACGGCGGCGGCTTCGGCGGCGGTGACGTCCAGCACGTCCACCGCGTGCCGCCGCGTGGCCACCAGCACGTGGCCGGGGTTGACCTGGCCAATGTCCATGAAGGCCAGCGTCAGCGCGTCTTCATGCACCTTGGCCGACGGAATGTGCCCCGCCACCAGCTTGCAGAAAATGCATTCGCCGGGTGGCGAATGGTCAACGAATCCGGGCATGTGTGTCTCCTTGAGGGGGCGGCCATCTTACGGCCCTGCCGCTACAATCCGCGCCCCGCGCCTGATGCCACCGGCAGGCGCGGGCGCATCGCACAGCACCGGGGCCATGTCGAGGACAACCATGTACAAAAACCTCGCCGCCACGCTCGTGGCTGCCTGTTTTTCGCTTTCCGCTTTTTCACAAGCCCCTGCGCAGACGCCTGCCGCGCCGCCGCTCAAGGCAGCCTGGGTGTATGTCTCGCCGCTCACCGACGCGGGCTGGACGCACCAGCACGACGAAGGCCGCCGCGCCGTGGCCAAGGCGCTGGGCGCGCGCGTGCAGACCACCTATGTCGAGAACGTGCCCGAGGGAGCCGATGCCGAGCGCGTCATCCGCGATCTGGCCCGCCAAGGCCACCAGCTCATCTTCACCCCCAGCTTTGGTTACATGGAACCCACGCTGCGCGTGGCGCAAGACTTTCCGGGCGTGAAGTTCGAGTCCATCACCGGCCTGAAAACCGCGCCCAACGTGGCCACGGCCAACGCACGCTATTACGAAGGCCGCTATCTGGCCGGCATCGCTGCCGGACGCATGACGAGCAGCGGCGTGGCGGGCTACGTGGCGGGCTTTCCCATCCCCGAGGTGCTGCAAGGCATCAACGCCTTCACGCTGGGCATGCGCAGCGTGAACCCCAAGGCCACGGTCAAGGTGATCTGGCTGAACGAATGGTTCAACCCCCCGCGCGAGCGCGAAGCCGCCGACACGCTGATGAACCAGGGCGCGGACGTGCTGGCGTTTCACACCGGCTCCAGCGCCGTGATGGCGGCCGCCGAAGCGCGCGGCAAGCTGGCCGTGGCCTACCACTCCGACATGCGCGCCATCGCGCCCACCGCGCAGGTGGCCGCCGTCACCCACCGCTGGGGCGATTACTACACCCGCCGCGCGCAGGCCGTGCTGGATGGCAGCTGGCGCAGCCAGTCGATCTGGGGAGGGGTGAAGGAGGGGATGATCCGCGTCGAAGCCTTCGGCCCGCGCGTGCCCGCCGCCGTGCAGCGCGAAGTGCTGGCGCGCCAGCAAGACATTGCCGCTGGCCGCCTGCACCCCTTTGCCGGCCCGCTGGTGGACAACACCGGCCAGCCGCGCCTGCCCGCAGGCCAGGTGCTGGGCGATGCGCCCATCCTGCAAATGAACTGGCTGGTGCAGGGCGTGGGCACGCCGCTGCCGTAGGTCTCGGCAGCTATAGCCAAACACACAAACAATCAGACGCCTCTTACTCCCTCCCCCGCTGGGGGAGCAACTGTGTTCAAAGTCAAGTGTTTTTCATGGAT
>JAUNTQ010000026.1 GCA_030538605.1 Pseudomonadota bacterium | reverse complement strand
CTTGCTCCCTCCCCCGCTGGGGGAGGGTTGGGGTGGGGGCCAACCACGGTGGATTTATCAAAGGTGGTCAGCCCCCATCCCAGCCTTCCCCCAACGGGGGAAGGGGCCAACAGCCAAAGCGCCTATCGGCTTACTTACGGAGTTGGCTGTAATAAAAAAGTGAGTTGCTTGCGTACGTTTTAAAGCAGTTTCAGATACCTTCATACCTGAAAACGTTTTAAAACGTACGCAAGCAGCTCCTTTTTTAATACTACCAAATCAGTGCCTGACCAAGCGCCGCCCGGCCATCGGCGATGGCGCAAAAAGCGCCTTCAGCTCCCCGCCACCATCATCCTGTCGATCAGCACCGAGCCCACCGTCTTCGCGCCATAGGTATACGCATCGGCCCCCACGGCCTGGATGCCGGCCAGCATCTGGCGCAGGTTGCCGGCGATGGTGATTTCTTGCACCGGATAGGCGATGCGGCCGTTTTCCACCCAGAAGCCGCTGGCCCCGCGCGAATAGTCGCCCGTCACGTAGTTCACGCCCTGGCCCATCAGCTCGATCACGAACAGGCCCGTGCCCAGCTTTTTCAGCATCTCGTCCAGGTCGTCGCCTGCGCGCGTGCGGCGCGACGTCAGCATCAGGTTGTGCGAGCCGCCCGCGTTGCCCGTGGTCTTCATGCCCAGCTTGCGCGCCGAGTAGGTGCTGAGGAAATAGCCCTCCACCCGCCCCGCATCGACCACCTTGCGCGGCTGCACGCGCACACCTTCTTCGTCGAACGGCGATGAGCCTTTGCCGCCGACGATGAAGGGGTCTTCATGGATGTCGATGTGGCTGGGCAACACCTTCTTGCCCAGCGAATCAAGCAAGAACGTCGTCTTGCGGTACAGCGCGCCGCCGCTCACGGCCTGCGTGAAGCCGCCCAGCAGGCCCGCGGCCAGGGGCGACTCGAACAGCACCGGGCACTGGCGCGTGCCGATCTTGCGGCTCTTCAGTCGGCTGAGCGCGCGCTCGGCGGCGTAGCGGCCCACCGCTTGCGGGTCGGCCAGCTCGCACGCATTGCGCTCTGAGCTGTACCAGTAATCGCGCTGCATGTCATTGCCTTTTCCGGCAATGGGTGCCACCGACAGGCTGTGGCGCGAGCTGGCATAGCCGCCGCGAAAGCCGCGCGTGTGCGCGCTGAAAAAGTGGCTTTGCTGCGCCGACACGCCCGCGCCTTCGCTGTTGGTGATGCGCTTGTCTGCGCCAAACGCCGCCGCCTCGCAGGCCAGCGCCATCTCGGCGACCTGCGCGCTGGTGATGGGCCAGGGGTGGAACAAGTCCAGGTCGCGCTGCTCGTGCGGCTGCGCAATGTCGGCGGCATCGGGCAGGCCCGCCACCGGGTCTTCGGCGGTGAAGCGCGCAATGTCGTAGGCCGCCTGCACGGTCTGCTCGATGGCCGCGGGCGAGAAGTCCGACGTGCTTGCGTTGCCGCGCCGCTGGCCCACATACACCGTCACGCCCAGCGACTTGTCGCGGTTGCGCTCCACCGTCTCCAGCTCGCCCATGCGCACGCTGACGGAGAGGCCCGCGCCTTCGGACGCCTCGGCCCCCGCATCGGTGGCGCCCAGCTTTTTGGCATGGGCCAGCGCGTGGTCCACCAAGCTCTCAAAAAATGAGCGGGAATAAGAAAAGCCCGGCTGGGCTTTGGATGTGTCTTGCATAGTGATGGCATCATACTTGTCCACTTTTTTGTACCCAAGCATGTCCCGCAAACCCAAGAAAGGCTACTTCGTGCGCGGCCACTTCGTTGCCGAAGGCAGCGAGCTGGACCTGGAGCTCAAGCGCGAACTCAAAGGCGGCGACGCCCCCAGCAAGACCGAGCTGAAAGCGCAAAGCGCCGAGCTGCAAGCGCTGGGCGAGCAGCTGCTGACGCTGCGGCGCGATTTGTTCGAGCCGCTCGATCTGCCCACCAAGCTCATCGACGCGCTGGCCGAGCTCAAGCGCATCACCCACTTCGAAGGCCGCCGCCGCCAGAGCCAGCTCGTGGGCAAGCTCATGCGCCAGCTCGATGACGAGCAAACCGCCGCCATCCGCGCCGCGCTGGACGTGCAGCGCAAAGGCTCTGCCGCCGACACGCTGCGCCTGCACACCGCCGAAAACTGGCGCGAGCGCCTGATCGCCGACGACACCGCCGCCAGCGACTGGGTCACGCAGTTTCCGGCCACCGACGTGCAGCAGCTGCGCGCCCTGGTGCGCCAGGCCCGCAAAGACGCCCCCGCCGCCGCCGAAGCCCGCGTGGCTGAAGCCACCGGCCAAGCCCCGCGCCAAAGCCGCGCCTACCGCGAGCTGTTTCAACTGGTGATGGCCGCGCTGGCCGAGGCCGAAGCGGACGCGCCGCAGGCGCAGCCGGTGAATGGCGACGGCGACAGCCGCGCCTGAACACCATCGGTGGCGGCGCACCATTTCAAACAGCCGAACAGCCTCATGCCAAGGACGCAAAGATTACGCAGAGGACGCAAAAGAAACAGCCAAAATTTCGTTTTCTTTTTTGCGTCTTCTGCGAATCCTTTGCGTCCTCTGCGTCCGGTTTTCGTTTTCATGTCCATATCGCCGCCAGCGCCCACCCACAAAGCGTAACCAGCTATCATTTAAATAGTAGCTTCAAATGAACGCCCACGACCCCGTCACCATCGGCATCGTCTCCATCAGCGACCGCGCTTCTCAAGGTGCGTATGAAGACAAGGGCCTGCCCGCGCTGCAAGACTGGCTGACCAAGGCGCTGAAAAACCCGATCACCTTCGCCCCGCGCCTGATCCCCGACGAGCAAGCCACCATCAGCCGCACGCTCGTCGAGCTGGTCGATGCCGGCTGCGCCCTGGTGCTGACCACCGGCGGCACCGGCCCCGCCGTGCGCGACGTCACGCCCGAAGCCACGCTGGCCGTGGCCGACAAGGTGATGCCCGGCTTTGGCGAGCAAATGCGCCAGATCAGCCTGGCCTTCGTGCCCACGGCTATCTTGTCGCGCCAAGTCGCCGTGATTCGCGGCCAGAGCCTCATCATCAACCTGCCCGGGCAGCCCAAGGCGATTGCCGAGACGCTGGAGGGATTGAAAGACGCCAGCGGCGCACAGAAAGTCCACGGCATCTTCGCCGCCGTGCCCTACTGCATCGACCTGATCGGCGGGCCGTATCTGGAAACGGATGACGCGGTGTGCAAGGCGTTTCGGCCCAAGAGCGCGGTGCGGCAGGCTTCGGCTTGACCCGGTGGCCATGATTCACGAAAATACGTGCCACACGTAACTTCGTGAACCCATCATGACCAATTTGACCATCTCCCTTGACGAGAACACTGTCCGCAAGGCCCGCCTGCGTGCGATTGAAGAAGGCACCTCGGTCAGCGCCAAGGTGCGGGAGTTTCTGGCGCGTTACGCACGCGGCGAAGCGGATGCAGCCGACAGCACGCCACCCCGTGCGGTGCACCTGCCCGTGTTTGCAGGTCGTCAGGGACTGATGCCGGGGCTTGATCCGTTGAGCAACAAGTCTCTGATGGCTGCGGCGGAAGACAACACGTGACGCCCGACGTCAACGTGCTGGTGGCGGCCTCACGCACAGACCATCCGCACCACACCGCTGCCCATGCGTGGCTTCAATCGGTCGTGTCCAGCCAAAGCCTGACGTTGCTGCCGACCGTGGTGGCCAGCTTTCTGCGCCTGGTCACGCACCCCAAGGTATTCGCTGAACCGACGCCCATCGACGCCGCGCTGGCGTTTGTCGAAGCGCTCAGGCCAGCGGCCTCACCGGCAGGCAGCCGTACATGCGACGAGTGGCCCCAACTGAAAGACTTGTGCCAGCGCCACCAGTTGCGTGCCAACGACCTGCCCGATGCCTGGATCGCCGCGCAGGTACTGGCGCGTGGGCTGACGCTGGTCACGTTCGACCGCGATTTCGTCAAGCTGCTGCCGGCAGAGCGGCTGACGTTGCTGCCGGTTTGACGACAGCCGTCGGTCACTTGCCCACCACCTCGTTCCACTTGTCCGCCTCGAAGCTTTCTTCCTTCGCAGCGTCTTTCGGCACGCAGTCCGGATCAAGCTTGCAGGCCAGCTTTTCAACCGCCTGCCACAGCAGCGCGATCTGGTGCTCCTGGCTGGCCGTGCCGTCGATCAGGCCGCGCAGCGCCTGGCTCACCGGGTCGTCGCTTTGCGTGATGCCGTAGGCCGAAAAGCCCAGCTTGGCGGCGGTGGCTTCACGCTTGGCGGCGTCGTCCTGCTGGATGATGCGCGCCGGGTTGCCCACCGCCGTGGCACCTGCGGGCACCGGCTTGGTGACCACGGCGGATGAACCGATCTTGGCCCCGTCGCCCACCGTGAAGCCGCCCAGCACCTGGCTGTTGGCGCCCACGATGACGCCCTTGCCCAGCGTGGGGTGGCGCTTGCTGCCTTTGGTCAATGAGGTGCCGCCCAGCGTCACGCCCTGGTAGATGGTGCAGTCGTCGCCGATTTCGGCCGTCTCGCCAATCACCACGCCCATGCCGTGGTCGATGAACACGCGCTCGCCAATCGTCGCGCCGGGGTGGATTTCGATGCCCGTCAGGAAGCGCCCCCAGTGCGAGATCCAGCGCGCCAGCCACAGCCAGCCGCGCCGCCACAGCGCATGCGCGACGCGGTGCAGCACCAGCGCATGAAAACCGGGGTAGGAAAACACCACATCCCACACGCTGCGCGCGGCGGGGTCGCGTTCGAGGATGGCCTGGGTGTAGGAGCGGATGCGTTTCAGCATGGATGGGGAAATTCGGCGTTCAAGACGGGTGCGCGGCGAATGACCAATGACCGCGCCTGACGGCACATGACCAATGACCGGACGCCGCGCCGATCATTTCGTCATGGCGCGCCAGCGCCAGTCATTTTGTCATTTGTCATGTCGCACACCCTGCATCGCCTTCGCAATGCCGCGCAGGATGTGGATTTCCTCGGGCGTCGGCTGCGCGCGGTTGAAAAGCTGTTGCAGGCGCGGCATGAGTTTTTTGGGGGCGGCGGGGTCGAGAAAGCCGACGTCGATCAGCGCCTGCTGCCAGTGCGCCAGCATGCCCGCGACTTGGGCGGCGTCGGCCAGCGCGGGTGCGTCGGTTGCGGGGCTTGCATCGAAGCCACCCAAGGCCTGCCGCCAGTCGTAGGCGATCAGTTGCACGGCGGCGGCGATGTTGAGCGAGCCGTAGTCGGGGTGCGTGGGAATGCTGAGGGCGACGTGGCAACGGTATACGTCGTCGTTCTTCATGCCGTAGCGTTCGCTGCCGAAAAGAAAGGCGATGCCTTCGGGTGGGTTTGGAGCCAAATCAGCCTCCAGCGCTTGTCCATCAAGCGCTGAAAGCTCTTTTTTCAATAGCACATCAAAGTGCGCCCGCGGACTGCGCGTGGGCGGGCCGAAGTCGCGCGGCGTCATGGCCGTGGCGCACAGGTGGGTCATGCCGTGCAGCGCCTCGTCCAGCGTGGGCACGCTGCGGGCGCGCGCCAGCACGTCGGTGGCACCGCTGGCACGCTCGATGGCTTCGGGGCGCTGAAGCACGTCGGGCCAGCGCGGGTTGACCAGCACCAGGTCGTCAAAGCCCATCACCTTCATGGCGCGCGCCACCGCGCCCACGTTGCCGGCGTGGCTTGTGTCGATGAGGATGAAGCGGGTGCGGGGCATGGGCATGCGGGCGATTGTCGCCGCGCGGCTAACATCGCCCGCTGTTCCAACACCAGCCTTTGTTTTTGTCATGACCACCGCCACCATCCCCAACGTCACCCTCACCACGCAAGCCAATGTGTACTTTGGCGGCCAATGCGTCTCGCACGGCTTCACGCTGGCCGATGGCACCAAGAAAAGCGTGGGCGTGGTGCTGCCCGCCACGCTGACCTTCAACACCGGCGCGGCCGAGGTGATGGAATGCGTGGGCGGCAGCTGCGAATACAAGCTGGCGGGCAGCGACGAGTGGAAAAAATCCGGCCCGGGCGAGCAGTTCAGCATCCCGGCCAACTCGTCGTTCGACATCCGCGTGGCCGAGGCGTATCACTACATTTGCCACTTCGGTTGACCACGATGAACGACCGCGTCCACAACGTGCGGCTGCGCGATCCGCGTCCCGGCGACATGGGCTGGGTGGTGCAGCAGCATGGCGCGCTGTACTGGGACGAATTCGGCTGGAGCAGCGACTTCGAGGCGCTGGTGGCCGAGATCGCCGCGCAGACGATTCGCTCGCACGACCCTGCATGGGAGCGCGGCTGGATCGCCGAACTGGATGGCGAGCGCGTGGGCGCCGTGTTCGTCGTGCGCAAGAGTAAGACGGAGGCGCAGCTGCGCCTGCTCATCCTCACGCCCGCCGCGCGCGGACTGGGGCTGGGCGGGCGGCTGACGGACGAATGCATCGCCTTCGCGCGCGACAAGGGCTACGCCAAGCTGGTGCTGTGGACCAACGCCAATCTGCTGGCGGCGCGCGCCATCTATGCCAGGCGCGGGTTCACGCTGATCGCCAGCGAGCCGTATCACGGCTACGGGCACGAGCTGGTCGGCGAGCACTGGGAACTTGAGTTTTGACCGCCGCCGCACCGGCCGATGCCCGCCTGATCGACTCGCCCACCGCCGCCTGGCGCTTGCTGGTGACGGTGCTGCTGCTCACGCTGGGCAACAGCGCGATGTACGTGGTGTCTGTCGTGCTGCCGGCGGTGTAGGCCGAGTTCGGCATCAGCCGCGCCAATGCCTCGCTGCCGTACACCTTCATGATGGTCTGCCTGGGCCTGGGCGGGCTGTGGACGGGCCGCTGGGCCGACCGCTGGGGCATTGCGCGTTACGGCTGGCGGCCCACCTACGTGGTGCTGGGGCTGGTGTGCGGCGTGGGCATGGCGCTGCTGGCGTTTTACATGCGCCAGCGCCCGCCCGCGCTGGCCTTGCCAGCGGCGGGCACCGCACCCGCACCGCGCGCCACGCCGTGGCCCGCCGACCGGCTCTTTGGTCTGGCCCCTGCGCAGGCCCAATGACTGCTGTGCGTGGCCGGGGTGGCCTGCTGCGTGGCCATGGCGATGCCGCAGGTGCACATCGTGGCGTATTGCACCGACCTGAGTTTTGGCACGGCGCGCGGCACCGAGATGCTGTCGCTGACGTTGTTCAGCGGCATCGTCAGCCGCCTGGTGTCGGGCTGGATTTACGACCACATCGGCGTACATCCGCACGCTGCTGCTGGGCTCGGCGCTGCAGGGCGTGGCGCTGCTGATGTTTCTGCCCGTGGACGGGCTGGTGCCGCTGTATGTGGTGTCGGCGCTGTTCGGGCTGTTTCAGGGCGGCATCGTGCCGTCTTACGCCATCATCGTGCGCGAACACTTTGCCGCGCGCGAAGCCGGTGCGCGCACCGGCGCCGTCATCATGGCCACGCTGCTGGGCATGGCGCTGGGCGGATGAATGAGCGGCTGGGTGTTTGACATGACAGACAGCTACCGCGCCGCCTTCATCGACGGCATCGGCTGGAACCTGCTCAACCTCGGCATCGCCGGCTGGCTGTACTGGCGCACGCGCGGGCCGGTGCAGCGGCTGGCGGCAGGGTGAGCACGGCCAACCTGTGGCTAGCCATCCGAGACATTCGAAAACGTCTGCACATGTTCGGTAAAGCGCTCGACCAGCCGACTTGGCTTCCCCCTGAGGCGTGCCAGTGCAATGCATACATGAAATCCTGGCGGGTTATCGGTGAGCGGCAGACACTTCACCCCACGTGGCACCACCAGCTGTGCCACGCCTGCCACCAGCCCCACACCCAAGCCCGAAGCCACGAGGCTCATGATGGTTTGCACTTGCATAGCTTCCTGCGCCACACGCGGCGAAAAACCCGAGAGCTGACAACGCAGCAGCGCCAGAGCTGAGAGGCCGGGCACTTTGTCCTGCGGGTACATGATGAATGGTTCGTGCGCAGCATCGGCGAGCGAGACTGCATCGTGCGCTGCCAGCGGGCTGTGCTCAGACACGGCCAGCACGAAATCATCACGGTCCAAAGGCAGCAGCTCGAAAGACTCAGGGTGCAGCACCGGGTAGCGCACAAAACCCACATCGAAGCGGCGAGAAAGCAGCCCGTCCAGAATTTCAACCGACGTAGCCTCGGTCAACTCCAGTTCCATCTGCGGATAACGCGCACGCACCGATGGAATCAGCTCGGGCAACAGGGCGTAGGTAGCCGAGCCGATGATGCCCAGGCGCAGCACGCCGCCCAGGCCCTCACGTGCATCAGCCACGGATTGGCGGCAGCGCTCTGCATGGAAAAGCGCAAGCCGCGCATCAGCCAGCATCGCCTGCCCCTCGGGTGCCAGCCGCACACCGGTGGAAAGACGCTCGAACAAGGGGCAGCCCAGCTCCTCCTCCAGTTTGCGTATTGACACAGACAAGGGTGGCTGGGCCATGCACAGCTGTTCAGCGGCACGGTGAAAGTTGCCTGTCTCGGCCAGGGTAACGAATTGGCGTAGTTGACGCAGGTTCATCACGATACTCAATTCATATCAATTTCAGAATTTTTAATATTAGACAGAACACATGTCTGCTGAATAAAGTGGCACTCAGGCCCGGCACAGGGCTTGTAAACACGCTAGGAGACAACGCCCATGCATCGCCATAAACCGGGGCCTGATGCCCTGCTCATGACGCGCACGCCATGAGCGTTCTGGACTCTCTGTCTCCTACTCGCATTCCACCCGAGGACGATGCCCTGCGCGTCGCGGTGCGCGCTTTTCTTGCCGAAACCATTGGCAAGCTGCCGCCGCACGTGCGCGCCCGCTCCTGGGGCGGCTACAGCGCTGAACTGAGCCGCCAATTGGGTGCCAAGGGCTGGATCGGCGTTGCGCTGCCTCGCGAATACGGCGGCGGCGGGCGCAGCGCCTTCACGCGCTACGTGCTGGCCGAGGAGTTTCTCGCCTGCGGCGCGCCCGTCGGCTCGCACTGGATCGCCGACCGCCAGAGCGCACCGCTGATCCTGAAGTACGGCACCGACGCACAAAAGCGCTTCTACATTCCCCGGGTATGCCGAGGTGAAGCGTTCTTTTGCATTGGCATGAGCGAGCCCAATGCAGGCTCTGATCTCGCCAGCGTCAGGACGCGCGCGACACCGAACGCGGCAGGCTTTCTACTCAACGGCCAGAAGGTCTGGACCACCAACGCCCACCACTGCCACTACATGATCACGCTGGCGCGCACGTCGGGCAGCAGCGAAGACCGGCACAAGGGCCTGTCGCAGGTGATCGTGGACATGTCACTGCCGGGCATCACCGTGCGCCCCATTGCCGATCTGGCCGGAGATAGCCACTTCTGCGAGGTGTTTTTCAACAATGTCCAACTTGCGCCAGATGCGCTCGTCGGCCAGGAGGGCCAAGGCTGGGAGCAGGTGACGGCCGAGCTCGCCTTAGAGCGAAGCGGACCAGAGCGGCTGCTTTCCAGCATCGTGCTGTTCGACGAATGGCTGGCCTGGGTGCGCACGCCACAAGGCCACAGCGAGAGCGCCACGCGCCTTGCGGGCCGCGTATTCACCGAACTGGCACCGCTGCGCGCCATGTCGGTTGCCATACAGAGCAAGCTTGTGTGCGGTGCCAGCCCCATCGTGGAGGCCGCGCTGGTCAAGGAGCTGGGAACCACGCTGGAGCAATTTATTCCCGCCGCGATCGCAGACGACCTGTTTGCGCGCGATGCCAGCGCCGTGCCGTTGGAGCTGCTGTGCACCCTCAGCTACGTGACAGGCACCGCGCCTTCTTTTTCGCTGCGCGGTGGCACGCGCGACATCCTGCGCGGAATGATCGCGCGCGGCCTGGGCCTGCGCTGAAAGAGCGGCACACATGCAAGAAGACGATCTGTTTGCCAATGCCGCACGTCAGCTGCTGCGTGACAAGTGCTCCCCGCAGGTGGTGCGCGCCATAGAAGCGGGAGGCTCACCCCAGGCGCTTTGGCAGTCATTGGAGGGTGCTGGCTTTGCCGACGCCCTGGTAACCGAAGACGCTGGCGGCGCAGGACTCAAACTCGCACAGGTATTCAGCGTGTGGATGCTGTGCGGCGCACATGCCATGCCCGTGCCGCTGGCCGAGACCATGGTGGCACGCGCCCTGCTGGCCCACACAGGAGGGGATCAACCAGACGGCTCTATCACGCTGGCCGAAGGCCACCTGGATGACGGCGGCAGCCTGCGCTGTGCCAACGTCCCCATGGGCCGTGTCGCCAGCCATGTGCTCGCACAGCACGCGCATGGCTGGAGCCTGTTGTCCGCAGCGCAGGCAGATGTGCAGGCTGGCCCATTCGTGCTCGACACCAGCATGCGCTGGGCCACTTCATCGTGTATCGCCATCGCGTTGCCCGAGGGCATGAATGTCCGCCTGCTACAGGCCAGTCTCGTGGCAGCTCAACTTGCGGGTGCACTGATGAGCGTATTTCAACGCACGCTCCAGCACGCCAACGAGCGCCAGCAGTTCGGCCGCCCCATAGGCAAGTTCCAGGCCATTCAGCATCAACTCGCGGTAATGAGCGAACACGTGTTTGCAGCGCGCATGGCCTCGCAACTGGGCTGCGCAGGCAACGGTATCTGGCCCGACCGACTGCGCGTGGCCGTGGCCAAGGCGCGCTGCAGTCAGGCCGCGCTCGCAGTGGCCGAGGCGGCCCACGCCATCCACGGTGCCGTTGGCTTCACCCAAGAGCACGACCTGCAGCTTTTCACGCGCCGCCTGCACGCCTGGCGCCAGACGGCCGGCAGCGAGTCGTACTGGCACAGCGTGGCAGGCGAAGCCCTGTTGGCCTACGCAGGCCCAACGCTGGACGCCTTGCGCCAGGCCTCTGACACGGAGGCCGCGTTTTGACGCGCAGTGCTTCTTGCACTTTTTTGCCTTCCAAACGCAATCCCTGCAATGACCCTTCTCTTTCTCGAACGCCACGGCAGCCGCACAACGCACTCGCCAAGCTTCGCGCGCACACCATGACGAAACCGCTTGCAGGACTGCGCGTGCTGGACTTGTCCAGCGTCATCTTCGGCCCGCTCGCCAGCCAGATCCTGGCCGACTATGGTGCCGAAGTCATCAAGATCGAGCCCCCCGGGGGCGACTCCACGCGCTACACCGGCCCCACCATCGAACCCGGTATGGCCGCGATGTTTCTGGGTGCCAACCGCAGCAAAAAAAGCGTGGTGCTTGACCTCAAGCAGCCCGCAGCACAAGAAGCGCTGCAAGCGTTGCTGCCGAATGCCGACGTGCTCATGCACAGCATGCGTCCGCAAAAGCTGGCGACGCTGGGGCTTGACCCATCAACGCTGCGCGCGCGGCATTCGCGCCTTGTGTATGCCAGCTTGCTCGGCTTTTTGCCCGGCCCTTACGCGGGGCGGCCCGCTTACGACGATGTCATCCAAGGCATGTCGGGCTTGGCTGACCTCATGGCTCGCCAAACAGGCGAAGCGCGCTATCTGCCCACCATCGCGGCGGACAAGGCCTGTGCCCACATGGCGGCACACGCCATTCTGGCCGCGCTGATTCAGCGTGAGCGCACCGGACAAGGTGCATTCGTGGAAATACCGATGTTCGAGTCCATGGTGGGCTTCAACCTCGTGGAGCATTTCTACGGTCAGCATTTCGACCCGCCTTTGTCTGCCCCCGGCTACCCACGTGTGCTGGCCTCTTGGCGCAGACCCTACCGCACGGCCGACGGTTATGTGGCCATGATGCCGTACACCGATCTGCACTGGCACCGCTTTTTTTTGGAAGTGGACGCACCCCAGTTGGCTGCCGACCCGCGCTTTGCCAACATCGCCCGCCGCACGCAGCACATTGCCGAACTGCTGGAGCTGGCGTCGGGCTTTGTCGTACGGCACCCCACAGCCCACTGGCTGGTGACCTGCGAGCGCCTGGAAATTCCGGCGGCACCTGTGGCGCGACTCGATGACCTGCCGCAGGACCCCCATCTAGCCGTCACCGGTTTCTTTGAAACGGTTGACGACCCCGCCATCGGCCCCGTGCGCTTTCCCGGCGTGCCGGTGCGCTTCGACGGCCAGCGCGCGCCCGTCGCCATGCCACCCCGACTGGGTCAACACACGCGGGAGCTGCTTGCGCAGGCAGGACTCAGCAGCGATCGCATCCAAACCCTGATCGACCAGGGTGCAGCCATCTCACCCCATTAACCAACCCAAGAGGAGCCCATGCCACATTCCCTTCCCCGTCTCGGCCAGGGCTTTCATTGGCAAGACTTGTCGGTAGGCCAGCGCTTTCGCACGTTCGCTCGCACGGTCACCGAGACCGACCTCGTCAACTTCATCAGCGTCACCGGCATGCTCGAAGCCATCTTCATCGAAGACGGTTACGAAGGCGGTGCCATGAAGGGCCGCCCCGTGCCGGGCGCACTTACCTACGCGCTCATCGAAGGCTTCATCCTGCAGACCATGATTCAGGGCACAGGCCTCGCGATGCTGGAACTGCACCAGAAGATTCTTGCGCCGGTCACGGCAGGCGACACCGTCGAAGCGACCGTCGAAGTCACCGCCATCCGCCCCACCTCGCGCAACGGGCGCGCCGTTGTCACCTCGCGCATTGACGTGTTCAACCAGCACCAGGCCATGGTGATGACCTACACCGCCACGCGCCTGCTGGCCGGACGTGGCTAATCCCTTTCCCCACACACAACAAGGAGACAAGCATGAAACCCCTTTCAAACCTTCGCCGTGCCACGCTGTGCACGGCTGCCCTCGCATGCATTGCACCCTGGAGCATTGCGCAGGCACAGAACTATCCAGTCAAGCCCATCACGATGGTTGTGCCCTTCCCGCCAGGCGGGCCCACCGACCTGGTGGCCCGCGTCATTGCCCAGAAAATGGGCGAGCAAATGGGGCAACCCGTGGTGATCGACAACAGGCCCGGCGCCAACGGCAACATCGCGGCCACACAGGTCAGTCGGGCCGTAGGCGATGGCTACACACTGCTCTACAACACGTCGTCCATCACATTGAGCCCCGCGCTCTACAAAGGCCTGACCTATGACGTGCAACGCGACCTGGCACCGGTGGCGCTCACGGCCGTGGTACCGCTGGCGCTGGTCGTCAACCCAACCGTTCCCGTCAACAACGTGCACGAGTTTGTGGCCTACGCCAAGGCCCATCCCGACAAGCTCACCTATGGCTCGGCAGGCAATGGCAACGTCACGCACTTGGCAGCCTTTCAGCTTGTGAAAGCTCTGGGCATTGATGCCGCACACGCGCCCTATCGCGGCAGCGCGCCCGCCAACGTGGATCTGGCGGCGGGTCAAATCCAGTTCATGACCGACACCATCAACTCCGTCATGTCCTTCGTGAAGGACAACCGCATGAAGCTGTTGGCCGTCACCACATCCAAACGCATGTCTCTTTTCCCCGAGACGCCCACGCTCGCCGAGACGGTCATGCCCGGCTTTGAGGCCGGTGCCTGGCAAGGCCTGATGGTGCCCGCCAGCACGCCCCCTGCCGTCATACAGCGCCTGAACGCCGAGGTCAACAAGGCCCTGCAAAGCGCCGACGTGCGCGCAAGGCTGGCGCTGCAAGGTGCAGAGCCGTTGGGATCCACCGCAGAAGAATACGGTGCCTATGTCAACAAAGAATTGACTCGCTGGGCTGACGTGGTCAAGTCCACGGGCATCAAGTTGGACTGATTGGCCGCGCCGATCAGCAGCACGGCCATCACGGTGGACAAACGCATGTCGCCCTCTTTTTCGTTCAATTGCCTGGCGCCACCGTAGCGGGCGGCGCACCCTTCACCCCCTTCCCGGCACGCCGCACACCAGGCCGGTTTCAAGCGCGGTGCGCGCCAGCAGGACGCGAGCGGCGTCATCGGGTGATACATGCATGCGCAGGTGTTGCAGCGCGTGGTCAAGCGCCGCAGGCCAGTCGCCCACCAGCAGCAGCGTGCCCACGGCGTCGCTGATGGTCACGGGCAAGCGATCACGCACAGCCAGCAAGGCCGCCTGCGCGCGCTGCGGCGCGTCGAAGTCATCTGCCGGCGCAAAGCGCGCAATGAAGCCCGTGGGTGCCAGCGCGGCGATGCAGGCGCATGCGGCTTTGTCGCCCGGCAGATGCACGCGGGGCTTGCCGCCGCCAATGGCCGCGTGCAGCACGGCCTGCGCTTGCGGCGCGGGCAGCCCGGCATAGCGGGTGATGAGGGCCAGCGCGCGCGGCTTGTCGCGCACGCGGCGCAGGTGAAACAGCTCGATGGCGCGCATGGGCGCGGCGGTAGCGGGTGCGGTCAGACCACCACCGGCTCGGGCTCCAGCCGGATGCCGAAGCGCTCGTACACGCTGGTCTGGATGGCCTTGGCCAGCGTCATCACCTCGCCGCCGGTGGCCGGCTGCGCGGCGCCGCCGGCGTTGACCAGCACCAGCGCCTGCCGCTCGTACACCGCCGCGTTGCCCACGCGCTTGCCCTTCCAGCCGCAAGCGTCGATCAGCCAGCCGGCGGCCAGCTTCACGCTGCCGTCGGGCATGGTGTAATGCACCACTTTCGGGTCGCGGCCAATGATGTCCTGGCACTGCTCGGGGGTGACGGTGGGGTTCTTGAAAAAGCTGCCCGCGTTGCCGATGACCGCCGGGTCGGGCAGCTTGGCGCGGCGAATCGCCACGATCCAGTCGTACATCTGGCGCGCGGTGGGCTGCGCCACGCCCTCCTCGGCCATCTTGCGCTCGATGTCCAGATAGCCCAGCACCGGCTGCCACGCCTTGGGCAGCGCAAAGCGCACGCGCAAGATCAGCGATCGGCCCGCCAGCCCGAAGTCGCCCACCTGCGCCGCCGGGTGCTTGAACACCGAGTCGCGGTAGCCAAAGCCGCACTGCGCGGCGTTCAGGCTGAAGACTTCGCCGGTCTTGAAGTCGATGGCGTCCAGCGAGTCGAAGCGGTCTTGCAGCTCAAGCCCGTAAGCGCCGATGTTCTGCACGGGCGCAGCACCCACGGTGCCGGGAATGAGCGCCAGGTTTTCCAGCCCGGGCAGGTGTTGATCGAGCGTCCAGCGCACGAAGTCGTGCCAGTTTTCGCCCGCACCGGCTTCGACGATGACGTGGCGATCGGTCTCGCGCACCACACGGCGGCCCGGCACCTCGACCTTCAGCACCACGCCCTTCACGTCGCCCGTCAGCACCACGTTGCTGCCGCCGCCCAGGATGAGTTTGGGTGCCTGATCGAGCAGCGCGTGGCGCAGCAAATGGCGCACGTCGCCCTCATCGCGCACGTGCACCAGCGTGTCGGCGCGCGCGGCAATGCCGAAGGTGTTGAGGGCTTGCAGGGGGACGTTGCGCTCGATGAACATGGGACAATTCTCGCATTCGAGTTACCCGCAGGAGATGAACCCATGCCCTCATTCGACACCGTTTGCGACCCCGACATGGTGGAGGTGAAAAACGCGGTGGAAAACGCCGCCAAGGAAATCGGCACGCGCTTCGACTTCAAGGGCACCAGCGCCGCCATCGAGCTGAAAGACAAGGACATCACGCTGCTGGGCGATGCCGACTTTCAGCTGCAACAGGTCGAAGACATCCTGCGCGGCAAGCTGACCAAGCGCGGCGTGGACGTGCGCTTTCTCGACAAGGGCAAGGTCGAGAAAGTGGGCGGCGACAAGGTCAAGCAGGTCATCACCGTCAAGAGCGGCATCGCTGGCGAAGACGGCAAGAAGATCCAGAAGCTCATCAAGGAAAGCAAGCTGAAAGTGCAGGCCGCCATCCAGGGCGACAGCGTGCGCGTGACCGGCGCCAAGCGCGACGACCTGCAAGCCGTGATGGCGCTGCTGCGCAAGGACATGGCCGAGCTGCCGCTGTCGTTCGACAACTTCAGGGACTGAATGGCCCGCCCCTGATGCGCTTGCACATGCGCCCATCGCTCGTTGCCCTTGGTCTGCTGGCGCTGTCGCACGCGGCGCTGGCGCAGTCCGTCTCGCTGCAGGGCATGCTGGGCGGCAAGGGCTTGTTCATCATTGATGGTGGCGCGCCGCGCGCGCTGGGGCCGGGGCAGTCGGCGGGCGGGGTGCGGGTGGTGTCCACGCAGGGCGACCAGGCGGTGGTGCTGGTGGACGGCGAGCGGCTCACGCTGCGCGTGGGGCAGACGCCGGTGAGCGTGGGCGGCAAGCCCGACAGCGGCAGCGACCGCGTGGTGCTCACCGCCGACGGGAGCGGCCATTTCTATGCCGAAGGCAACATCAACAACCGGCCCGTGCGCTTCATGGTGGACACGGGCGCTTCGGCGGTAGCCATCAGCCAGGCCGAGGCTGACCGCCTGCGGCTGCCTTACCGCGAAGGGCAGCCGGTGCGCGTGAACACGGCCAACGGCCCCGTGCCCGGCTGGCTGATCAAGCTGCACAGCGTGCGCGTGGGCGATGTGACGGCCTACAGCGTGGACGCCGTCGTCACGCCCGCCGACATGCCCGCGGCGCTGCTGGGCAACAGCTTCTTGAACCGCTTCAGCATGCAGCGCGAGGGCAGCCGCATGACGCTGGTGCGGCGCTGATGCCCTGCGCCTGGCTCAGTCGAGCTTGATGCCCTGCTCCTTGATGAGCTTGTGCCAGCGGGCGGTTTCGCTGCGGATGAGGTCGGCATAGGCCTCGGCGCTGCTGCCCACGGGCTCGACGCCGAACTCGATCAGCTTTTGCCGCACGCCGGGCTGCTGCACGGCGGCGGCCACCTGCTTTTGCAGCGCGGCTTTCACCTCGGGCGGCAGGTTGGCCGGGGCGACCAGGCCGACTTGGGCCGATGCTTCCACGCCCTTGAAGCCCAGCTCGGCAAAGGTGGGCACGTCGGGCAGCTGGGGCAGGCGCTTGTCGTTGGCGACGGCCAGCGGGCGGATCTTGCCGGACTTGATGAAGCCCGCGCCAGCGGCCATGTCGACCATCATGGCGGGCACCTGGCCGGCGGCCAGATCGGCCAGCGCGGGGGCCGCGCCGCGGTAGGGGATGTGCGCCATGTGCAGGCCGGCGTTGACTTTCAGCAGCTCCATCGCCAGGTGGTGCGGGCTGCCTGCGCCGGCCGAGGCGTAGTCGAGCTTGCCGGGCTGAGCCTTGGCGCTGGCGATGAAGGCGCGCGCGTCTTTCGCGTCCGAGCCGGGGCCCACCACGAGGATCATGGGAAAGCGGGCCATGAGGGTGATGGGGGCCAGATCCTTGCCGGGGTTGTAGCTGAGCCTGCTGTAGAGCGCGGGGTTGAACACCATGGTGCCGTTGTCGGCGGACATGATGGTGTAGCCATCGGGGGCGGCGCGCGCCACGTCGGCGGCGGCAATGGCGGTGGCCGCGCCGGGCTTGTTGTCGACCACCACGGGCTGGCCCGTTTGCTCGGCCAGCGCCTGGCCGATGGTGCGCGTCAGAAAGTCGGCACCGCCGCCCGCCGGGTAAGGCACCAGCCAGCGGATGGGCTTGGCGGGCCAGGTTTGCGCCACGGCGGCAGAGGCCGCGCCAAAGGCCAGCACGGTGAGCGTGGCCTGCGCGGCCAGGGCGATGAGCGAGCGTCGTTGCATGGGATGGTGTCTCCGGAAAAAACCGGGCCATCGTACTGACGATGGTGCGACCACCCCCTCGGGATTTGCCCCAACGGGCGCGGGCGTGCCGAAGCGGGTGGCGTCAGTGCCGCGATGGAGATCAAAAAATAATCATAGCTGTTTGCGTAAGTTATTAACCATTTTTATATATGTTTTTATATGAAAATGTTTAATAACTTACGCAAGCAGCTATCTTTTTATATCCATCTCTAAGCCACAGCCACCGCCGCTGCCCCCTTTGGCCGTGCGGGCCTCGACCCCGCCGCGCTGCCCATCGACGCCGCCATGATCAGCCCGATGGCCAGCCACTGCGTGGCGCTCAGGCGCTCGTCCAGCAAGGCCAGCGCCAACAGCGCGGCCACCGCAGGCTCCATGCTGATCATGATGCCGAAGGCCTGCTTGGGCAGCCGCTTCAGGGCCACCATCTCAAGCGAAATCGGCAAGGCGCTGGACACCACCGCCACCCCCAGCCCCACCAGCAACACCCCCGGTGCCAGCAGCGCACTGCCCGCGTGTGCCACGCCCACGGGTGCCACCACCAGCGCGGCCACCGTCAGCCCCAGCGGCACCGTTTGCCGCGTGGGCAGGTGCCCCACGCGCTTGCCGAACAGGATGTAGGTGGCCCAGAACACCGCCGCCGCCAGCGCATACAGCACGCCCACCGGGTCCAGCCCGCTCACCGCATGCCCCAGCGGCAGCAGCAGCGCCAGCCCCGCCACCGCCAGCGCCACCCACACGAAGTCGAAGGCGCGGCGCGACGACAACAGCGCCACCGCCAATGGCCCCGAAAACTCGATCGCCACCGCCACGCCAAACGGCAGCGTGCGCAGCGAGAGGTAAAAGCACAGGTTCATCGCCCCCAGCGCCGCGCCATAAGCCGCGATGGTGCGCGCGTCGGCCCGCGTCAGGCGCCAGCGCCACGGTCGCCACAGCAGCAGCAGCACCAGCGCCGCAAAGCCCACCCGCACCGCCGTGGTGCCCTGCGCGTCCACCAGCGGAAACAGGCTGTGCTTGGCCCACGAGGTGCCCAGCCCCAGAAAAGTGACAGCGCCCAGAATGGCCAGCGGCGGCAGCAGAAAAGCCCAGCGAGAATCGGTCATGCCGCAACTCTATTGCGCCCGGCCTGCTGTTTTGGCTTGATTTCAAGCACTGCTGCGCAACTTTCGCTCTCGATCATGCCCGCCAACGCATCCGTCGCCCTTGACGCCTTCGACCTCGCCATCCTCGACCTGCTGCAACGCGACGCCACCCTGCCCCAGCGCGACATCGCGCAGGCCGTGCACCTGTCGGCACCTGCCGTGCAGCGGCGCATCCGGCGTTTGCGCGAAAGCGGTGTCATCCGCGCCGAAGTGGCCGTGCTGGACGCCAGCCGCGTGGGCCAGCCGCTGACGCTGCTGGTGGAAGTGCACATCCACGACGAACACCCGCTGCGCGTGGCCGGCCTGCACGCGCGCGTGGCGGCCGAGCCGGCGGTGCAGCAGTGCTACGCCATCACGGGCGAGGCGGACTACCTGCTCGTCGTCACCGCGGCCACCATGGCCGATTACCAGCAGCTCGCCAAGCGCCTGTTTGGCGGCGACGACAACGTGCGCCGCTTTCGCACCTCGGTCGCGCTCGACTGCCTCAAGGTGGGCCTGCATGTGCCGCTGCCGGTGTAGGGCCGTGCGGCGGTGGCTGCGCTGGCTGCCGCCCCTTGCGCTGCTCGCCACCGTGCTGGTGTGGCGCTCGCCGTGGGGCGTGGCGCTGGGGCTGTGCGTGGCCGTGGGGGTGCATCAAATCCTGAAGCGGCTGGGGCTTGACTGGCAGCCACACGCGCCCTGGCAAGCGCATTCGCACACGCCGGATGCCGCGCTGTTCACCGGCCATGCCGTCGACCACGACCGCCTGCTGGACGACACGCTGCACGAGATCGGCATGGGTGGCCCCGAGGTGGGCACGGTGATGCTGGCAGGCGGCATGCTGCTGGACGCGGTGGCGCGGGACACGGCCGTGCTGGCCGCCCACGACGCGCAGGGGCCGTGCCGCGCCGCGCTCTGCCGTGGCCCGGCTGGCGGTTGGATCACCCTTGCCGACCTGGCCACGCACACGCGCTATCACCTGCGTGCGTCGCGGCTCCCGCCCGCGTCGGTGTTCGAGCATTGGCGCGGCCTGGGCACCGCCGAGCGCGCAGCGGCATGGCGCGCGTGCATGGCCGCGCACGCGCAAGAGGCCGAAGCGCTGGTGCCGCTGCGCGGGCTGTGGGTGAGCGCCGCGCAGGCCAGCCGCGCCCAGACACACGGGCCGACCACGCTGCGCCTGCCCAGTGGCCGCCGGCTGCAAGCGCGCAGCCTGCTGCCCGACGACGTGCGCGGCGCGCGCAACCCCGCGCAGTGGATCGGCCCCGCACCCCACCAACTGTGGGTGGACGGCCAGGCCACGCCCTGCCATGTGCGGGATTTGCAAGACGCGTGCGAAAGCCCCGATGGCCGCGTGCTGGTGGTGCGCGGCGTGCAGCTTGGTCGCTGGGGTCACGGCGAAGGCGCGCTGTACCACCTGGCCGACATGGCAAGCGGGCAGCCGCCGCGCTGGTTGGCGCTGCGCGCGCTCGTTCACGAAGGGCCGCAGCCGTGCGAGTTGAGCGCGCCAGCGCCCGATGACCACAGGCAGGTGCACTTTGCGCTGCAAGCGCCGCCAGCGCGCCATGCCCCGCGCACCGTCGCCGTGCTGGCCAGCGGGTTTGACCAGCCGGTGCTGCGCTTGAAGGTGCGCCGGAACCATGTGGTGGTAACACTGCCGCCAGCAGACAGCAAACCGTAGGCTGGGTGCTCGGCTCTCATGTGAACGCGGGCGGTATCAACCGCGTGGGTTGCCAAGCAATCACCCTGCGAGACTGGATTCCCGCCTGCGCGCATAAGCGCCAACCCCAAAAAGCATGCGCCCTGATTCAACCTCGTCATTGCCTCAATTTCTCCGTCATTCCCGCGAAGGCGGGAATCCAGCGGTGGCGCAGATGCTGAGGCTGGATTCCCGCCTTCGCGGGAATGACAGGGAGAATTTTTGGCCTCACATCTTTTATAGCCACTCCCAGAAACAATCCGACGGCATCTGTAGGAGCGGCGGAAGCCGCGAAAGCAACGGTGGTTGGGGCGCAAACGTTATTCGCGGCTGACCAAAGCTCCTACAGAAATGTTGCGTAAGCCCTGAGGCTGTTCTTTCGCGTCCTTCGCGCATCCTTTGCGTCCGCAGCATGAGGAAGTTCGGCTGTTCGGCTGCCCACCCCTACAACTCCAGCACCAGCTTGCCCGCCCGCGCGCGGGAGCAGCAGACCATCATGCGGTCTTGCGCGGCGCGTTCGGTGCGGGTGAGGACGACGTCGCGGTGGTCGATGTCGCCGCCCAGCACGCGCACTTCGCAGGAGCCGCACAGGCCTTCGCCGCAGTCGCTCTGCACGTCGATGTTGGCTGCGCGCAGGGCGGCCAGCACGGTCTGGTCGGCGCGCACGGGCAGGGTGATGCCGCTGTCTTTCAGCTCGACCTCGAAGGCGTGTTCGCGGGCGGGGTCTAGCGTGGCAGGCGCGGTCTGGAAGTGTTCGACGCGCAGCGCGTCTTCGGGCCAGTGGGCGGCGGCGTCGGCCGTGGCGTCCAGCATGCGCTGGGGGCCGCAGGCGTAGAGGCGGGTGGCGGGCGCGGGCTGGGCCAGCAGCGCGGGCAGGTCAAGGCGCTGGCCTTCGTCCTTGGCGTAGACGTGCAGGCGCTGGCCGTGCAGGGCGGCCAGCTCGGGCAGCATGGCCATGTGGGCGCGGCTGCGGCCGCTGTAGTGGAGCTGATAGTCCACGCCCAGCGCCTGCGCGCGCCGGGCCATGGCGGCGATGGGGGTGATGCCGATGCCCCCGGCGATGAACACGGCGCGCGGGGCGCTTTCGTCAAAGCGGAAGTGGTTGCGCGGGCCGCGCACGCGCAGGCGCTGGCCTTGGCGCAATGCGGTGTGTAGCCAGCTTGAGCCGCCGCGGCTGCCGGCATCGCGCAGCACGGCGATGCTGTAGGTGCGGCGGTCTTGCGGGTCGCCGCACAGCGAGTATTGGCGCGCGCATTCGGCGCTGCCGCATTCCACGTCGAGGTGTGCGCCGGGCTGCCAGGGGGGCAGCGGCTGGCCGCTTTCGTCTGCCAGGCGCAGGCGCAGCACGTCGGGCGCGAGCGGCTCGATGTGCTGCACCACCAGCGTGCGGGCGGCGGCGTGGCGCGAGGGCTCGCCCATGCGCACGGGCTGTTGCTGGCGCAGCAGCGCAGGAGCCGTGCGCTCGGGGTTGAGGGCGGGATCCCACTGCACCCACAGGTGCTCGGGGCCGCGAAAGGAGGTGTTGGGCACGTAGGTGAAGCGCTGCTCGGCCAGGCGCATGTGGGGCAGGCGGCGGGTGAGTTCTTCGAGGAAGATTTGCAGCTCCATGCGCGCGAGGTTCTTGCCCATGCACTGGTGCGCCCCGTAGCCGAAGGTGAGGTGTTCGCTGGCGTTGTCGCGGCGCACGTCGACGGTGGCGGGGTCGGCAAAGTGGCGTTCGTCGTGGTTGGCCGATGCCATGACGATGAGCAGCTTGTCGCCCTTGGCAATGGGCACGCCGCCCACCACCACGTCGCACAGCGCCTGCCTGCGCCAGGCGGCGACCGAGCCGTTGTGGCGCAGGCACTCTTCCACCGCACCGGGGATGAGCGCGGGGTCGTCGCACAGCGCCTGCCAGGCGGCGGGGTTTTCAAGCAGCAGCTTGACGGCGTTGGCGGTGGCGTTGGCCGTGGTTTCGTGGGCGGCGACGATGCCGGCCATCATCATGGAATGCAGGTAGGAGTCGGTCACCACGTCGGGGTGTTCGCGCTGCATGCGGATGCCGAACTTCATCCAGCCGTCGCCCTCGGGGTCTTGCCGCATTTTTTGCAGGATGCGCCCGGCCAGCTGCCAGAAGTTGCCCACGGCGTGGGCCACGGCCACTTGCTCGTCGGGGCGGGGGCGGCCCCAGGTGTTGACGGTGTGGGCGATGGAGTAGCGGCGCAGCTGCGCCATGTCTTCTTCGGGCACGCCCAGAAAGTGCAGCGCGACGGTGAGGGGCACTTCCCACAGCATCTGGTCGACCAGATCGGCACGGCCATCGTCGATGAAGCGGTCGACATACTCGCGCGCCAGGCGGCGCACCATGGGTTCGTGGTGGGCCAGCGCGGCGGGGGTGAAGGGCTCCATCAGCACGCGGCGGCGGGCCATGTGGGCGGGCTCGTCTTCGTTGACCAGGGTGCGGTTCATGGCGTAGCCGTAGTCGGCCAGCACGGCGTTGGCTTCGCAGCCGGTGGGGGTGATTTTTTCGAGCGCGATGCAGGGGCTGAAGCGGCCGTGGTCGCGAAAGACGGCTTTCACGTCGTCGTAGCGGGTAACCACCCAGTAGCCCAGCTGCGGGCTGAAGAACACGGGCGCCTGCTCGCGCGCCCAGCGCAGGTAGTCGGGCGGGTTTTGCTGGTAGCCGTCGGAAAACGGGTCGAACGCGGCGGCGCGCGCGCTGGCCTGGGGGTCGAACGGGCAGCGTGCGCCTTCGGGTGTGGGTGTGGAAGCAGGGGTGGCAGCGCTCATGCAGGCGTCTCCAGAGGCGAAAAGGGGTTGGGCCTGAATTTACGACGCCAAGGCGAGATGGCCCCAGCGCAATAACCCGCGCAAAACAGTGGCAAGGCGGTGACAGGGCGGCCAGCCACACGGGGCCGACACACGCCACAATGCGCGCATGCCCGCCTCGCTCTACACAGCCACTTTCGCCCCCGAAACCCTCACCCGCGCAGACGTGGACGCCCTGCCCGGCGCGCATGTGCTGGAGTTCGGCACCAACTGGTGCGGCCATTGCCAGGCGGCGCAGCCGCATGTGCAAGGCGCCCTGGCGCAGGCGGGGGCCGGCGTGCGGCACACCAAGGTGGAAGACGGGCGCGGCAGGCCGTTGGGCCGCTCGTTTGGCGTCAAGCTCTGGCCCACGCTGGTGTTCTTGCGCGACGGGCAGGAGCAGGCGCGCCTGGTGCGGCCCGCGTCGGCAGATGACGTGGCGCGCGCGCTGGCGCAGATCGGCGGCTGATGTGCTAAGAAAGTGAAAGCGCGGGCGCAAGCCCCCTCTCCAGCCACACGCAAAAAAGAAGAGCAAGAAATGTTCAGATCATTGAAGGGCTCAGGTGCCCTGGGCGTCACCCTGGCGGCGGCGGGGATTCTCATGGTGACCATGGGGTCGCGCCAGTCGATGGGCTTGTTCATCGGCCCCATCAACACCACCACGGGGCTGGGCATTGCCACCATCAGCTTTGCGCTGGCGGTGGCGCAGTTCGTGTGGGGCGCGGCGCAGCCGGTGGCGGGGGCGATGGCCGACCGCTGGGGCGCGCGCCCGGTGCTGCTGGGCGGCATCGTGGTGCTGGCGATGGGCTTTGCGCTCACGCCGCTGGTGCCTGGGGCGTGGGGGCTGGTGTTCACGATGGGGATGCTGACGGCCATTGGCTCGGGCGCGGGCAGCTTTTCGGTGCTGATCGGCGCGGCGGCGCAGCAGATGCCGGCGTCGGTGCGGGGCAATGCGTCGGGCGTGATCAACGCGGGCGGCTCGTTCGGGCAGTTCGTGTTTGCGCCCATCATGCAGAAGATGATCCAGCTCACGGGCTGGATGGGGGCCATGTATTCGCTGGCGCTGATGACGCTGCTGGCGCTGCCGCTGGTGGGCCGCGTGGCGCGCAAGGACGCGGTGGCCCCGCCCGCCCCCCTGCCGGGCAGCGGCGGCCTGCGGCAGGCGGTGAAGGACGCGATGGGCGACCGCAGCTACCTGCTGCTGCACGCGGGCTTTTTCACCTGCGGGTTTCACATCGCCTTTCTGGTCACGCACCTGCCCACCGAGGTGAACTTGTGCGGGCTGCCGCCCTCGGTGGCGAGCTGGTCGCTGGCGCTCATTGGCCTGGCCAACATCGTGGGCAGCCTGGTGGTGGGGCACCTGGTGGGGGTTTACCGCAGCAAGATGATTCTGGCGCTGATGTATGGCAGCCGCGCGCTGCTGATCCTGTGGTATCTGTCCATGCCGAAAGAGCCGTGGGTGTTCTACCTGTTTGCCGTGGGCCTGGGGCTGACCTGGCTGGCCACGGTGCCGCCCACGGCGGGGCTGGTCGGCAAGCTGTTTGGCGTGCGCTACCTGGGCACGCTGTTCGGGCTGACGCTGTTCAGCCACCAGGTGGGCGGCTTTCTGGGCGCGTGGCTGGGCGGGCTGGCGATCACGCAGTGGGGCGACTACACGTGGATGTGGTGGGCCGACATCGTCCTGGCCCTGCTGGCGGCGGTGCTGAACCTGCCGATTCGCGAGGCGAAGGTGGTGCGGGTGCAAGCGGCTTGAGGGGACAGGCGAACAGCCGGACTGCCGGACGCGAAGGACGCGAAAGAAACAGCCAAGGCAGATGATGGGTGGCTGAGGTGCGGTCAGTTGTTAAGATAAAAAAGTAGCTGCTTGCGTACGGTATTAAACATTTTCAGATATAAAAGTATTTGAAAATGTTTAATACCGTGCGCAAGCAGCTATATTTTTATTTTTTTGTTGATGCGCTTGCCGGGTGACGCCTGCGGCCAACCCAGCCTGCAAAGATCTTCTGTCTTTTTCGCGCCCTTCGCGAACCCTTCGCGTTCTTCGCGTCCGGCAGTCCGGCTGTTCACCCTCACCCAAACGCCACCCGGCACGCCTTGCCGCTGCGTCCGCGCGGGGTGGCGCAGCCGGTTTCGCCCAGCACCTGAATGGGGGCCGCGCCCTGGGTGGCGGCGAAGCGCTGCAGGGCTGTGCGGCAGCGGCCGATGGCGGCGTTGGCCTGCTCGCCTGACTGCGGCACGCGCAGCACCAGGGTGTGGGGGTTGCGCTGCTCCAGCTGGAAGTCGTACAGGCCACACTCTTCTTCCACCACGGTGCACAGGGCCATGGGCAGCAGGCTGATGGTGTCGCTTTTTTCCTTGCCGGCGGCGGGCACGCGCAGCACGTCGTCGCAGCGGCCTTGCACGTCGATCACGGGCAGGGGCGAGCCGCAGGCGCAGCGACCGCGGTGCGCGCGCACGCGGTCGCCCAGGTCGTAGCGGATGAGCGGCTGCACCAGGTTGGCCAGGTTGGTAAGCAGCACGCTGTGCGAGGGCTGGCCCAGGGGCACGGGGCGGCGCTTGTCGTCCACGGGTTCGAGGATGACCCAGTCTTCGTTCACGTGCAGGTGGCCGTGGGCGCATTCCCAGGCGATGGGCAGCACCTCGGACGCGCCGTAGCTCGAGCGCACCGCTGCGCCCAGCGCCAGCGCGATGCGCGCGCGCATGCCTTCGCCCAGGGTCTCGCCGCCCAGCACGACACAGCGCGGGCGAATGACGAGACGCCCGGCGTCGGCCTCGTCGGCCAGCACGGCGGCCATGGTGGGATAGGTGGCCAGCACGCTGGGCTCAAACGCATTGAGCTGCGCCACCAGCTCGCCCACGGGCTGCATCAGGCTGAAGGCGCGCGCGTTGTGGCCCAGCCAGGGGTTGATCTGGCGCAGGCGCTCGAAGCTGACGATGCTGGCAAAGTGCCCGCCGGTGGCGGTGACGAGCGCCGTGCGGTCGGCTGCGCCCACGGCTTCAAGCGCGCTGAAGGAGCTGAACAGCGGGCCGAAGAAACCGCTGGCGCCGCCCGCGCCACGGCCGGGCACGCGATGGCGCACGGCTTCCAGCGCGTCATACACCGCCATGGCCTGCGCGTCCTGCACGAACACGCCGGGCATGCCGCTGGTGCCCGAGCTTTCCCACACCATGTACTTGCCCAGCCAGGGCTGGCCGATGCGGGTGGCATCGCGCGTGAAGGCGCGCAGCTCGTCCAGGCGCAGCGCAGGGTCGGTCACCCAGGCGTCAAAGCGGTCCATCAGCTCGGCGCGGGTGACGGCCGGCAGGCGCGAAAGGCGCGCGATGCGCCCGCTGCCCAGGCGCTCGCGGTAAAAGGCCGAGCCTTCGCGCGCGGCATCCAGCAGGCGCGTCAGGCGCTGCTGCTGGCGCTGCATGAGCAGCGTGGGCGTGGCGTGGCTGGCGGCGGCCACGTCCAGTGCGGCGGCCTGCAGGTGCAGGGGGTCGAACACGGTGTTCATGGCGGCATGCCGGCAGGGGCCGACGCGCGGTGCGTGCCCGTCTGGGTGTGCGGGGCTGGCATGGGTGGTGTCTCCTGTGTGGGTGCACGTCTGGCGCAAGCCCGCGTGTCCTGTGCGGCCGGCTTGTCTGGCGGCGGCTGCGGGCGGGGCACAGCGGCTTCGTTTCACATGGTCTGTCGTGCGGCACGTAGCCGCCGCGTGGCAACGGCCCGATGTTGTGCGTGCCTTCGTGCTGTCCAGCGAATGTGGGCTCCCCGTGCCCCCATGGTGCCAGAGCAAGAAGCGGTCGCCTTGACCCCGATCAAATCCCGACCATCCCGCCCCGGTATGGTTGGGCGCTTGCGCGCATGGCGGACCGCTGTCATGCCCGTGCCACGCCCTGGCGGCAAGATGGTCGGTTTGCGCCCACCCTCCCCCGGAGCCCGTATGGACCGACACAACCCCTCCATCGCCCAGACCGCCCAGCGCCCTGACGCCCTGCCCCTGTCCGAGGAAACGCCCACCCAGAAGCTCGACCGCCTGGTGCAGACCGCCGCCGCGCCGCTGGCGGGCAACCTCTCGCCCATCGCCCTGGGCCTGGCCGTGGCCGACTGGGCCTGGCACCTGGCCGCCTCGCCCGGCCGCCAGATGGAGCTGGCCGCGCTGGCCACGCAACTGGCGCGCGACACCCTCAGCATGCAGGACGCCACCACCCACGGCACCGGCACGCAAGACGACGACCCCCGCTTTCGCGCCGAGGAATGGGCGCGCTGGCCCTTCAGCCAGTGGCGCGCGGGCTTTCGCAACGCCGAAACCTTCTGGCGCGAAGCCGCCCAGGTGCCTGGCGTGAGCGGCCACCACACGCAGATGATCGACTTCTTCGCGCGCCAGTACCTGGGCATGCTCACCCCCGCCAACGGCCTGCTCACCAACCCCGTGGTGCTGCAAGAGACCCTGCAAACCGGCGGACGCCGCCTGCTGCAAGGCGCGGCCAACTGGGTGTCCGACATGACCGGCGTGCCCACGGCAGAAGACGAGGCCAACGCCGCGCGCTTCGTCGTCGGTGGCAACGTGGCCGCCACACCCGGCGAAGTGGTCATGCGCAACAGCCTGATCGAGCTGATCCGCTACGCCCCGCAGACCGACACCGTGCACCCCGAGCCGGTGCTCATCGTGCCCTCGTGGATCATGAAGTACTACATCCTCGACCTGTCGCCCGAGAACTCCATGGTGCGCTACCTCGTCAGCCAGGGCCACACCGTGTACATGCTCTCCTGGCGCAACCCCGACGAGCAAGACCGCGACCTGCGCCTGGACGACTACCTGCACCAGGGCGTGCTGGCCGCCCTGCGCGGTGCCGCCGACGACGCCCGCACAGACAGCGTGCATGCGATGGGCTACTGCCTGGGCGGCACCCTGCTGGCCATCGCCGCCGCCGCCATGTCGCGCACCGAAGGCGTGCCCGGCGAGGCGGGCCTGCCCAGTCTCAAAACCCTCACCCTGCTGGCCGCGCAGGTGGACTTTTCCGAGCCGGGCGAGCTGGGCCTGTTCATCGACGAAGGCCAGGTCAACCTGCTCGGCCACATCACGCGCGGTCAGGGCTTTTTGAGCGGCAAGCAAATGGCGGGCAGCTTTCAGTTCCTGCACTCGCGCGACCTGGTGTGGACGCGCCAGATGCGCGAATACCTCATGGGCGAGCGCGAGCAAGGCAACGACCTCATGGCCTGGAACGCCGACACCACCCGCCTGCCCGCGCGCATGCACCACGAATACCTGGTCGCGCTCTATCTGCAAAACGCCCTCGCCAACGGCCGCTACCGCGTCGGCGGCCGGCCCGTGTCGCTGAACGACCTGCGCCTGCCCATCTTCGCCGTCGGCACCGAACGCGACCACGTCTCGCCCTGGCGCTCCGTCTACAAGCTGCACCGGCTCACCGACGCGGAAATCACCTTCGTGCTCACCAGCGGCGGCCACAACGCCGGCATCATCTCCAAACCCGGCCACCCCCGCCGCCACTACCGCCTGGCCGTGCGCCCCGACCGCGCCCCCTGGCTCAGCGCCAGCGAATGGCTGCAAACCGCCCCCCAATACGAAAGCTCATGGTGGCCCGCCTGGCAACACTGGCTGGCCGAACACTCGTCCGACCCCGTCAAGGCCAAGCCCATCCCCGCCAGCCGCTCGCTGGGGGCTGCGCCGGGGGCGTATGTGATGCAGCGGTATGGGGAGTAAGGCCGTGCGGCCCTGCGGCGCGGGTCATCAGCGCATTGGCGTCGAAAACGCCTTGAGCAGCTGATCGAGCCCGCCCACCGTGTGCCGGGCCAGCTCAAGCCTCTCGCGCGGAAATTGCGCAGCGTAGAGATCGCGCTCATGCGCTTGCACCCCGAAGCGCGCAAGAAAATCGCGCTTGAGTTGCGCAGGCGAGCGCCCCGCTCGCAACGCCCCGTGCACGGACAGCAGCAGCGCCTCCAGACAGGGCTCACACGCGACGACGTGAATGCCGCCTTGGCTGGCTTGCGTTTGCACCTTTGCAGACCAGTCGGTGTCTGCGTCGAGCAAGGCCAGCTTGTGGTCGAACGCCGCATTGCGCGCCTGGCGAATGGCGTAATCCACCACGTGGCTGGCACCTTTGCCATGCGCGTTCTTGATGGTCACGGCCAGCCCGCAGCCACGCGGCGCGTAAAGCGTTTTCAGGTGATGCAGCAGCGCCACCTCGGCATGCCCCTCGCCCACCAGCAGCACGGTGGCGAGTTGGGTGCGCTGGGCAGCGCGGCTGCGGCCGCTCATAGCTGGGGCACGGCGCCGTAAGCGCCGGCCATGTACTTGGCGTAGAAGTTGTCGTCACTGCGAATGCCCTCCACGCTGTCCAGCCGCCAGGCGGTGCTTTCGCTGCCTTCGTCCTTCTCGACCAGCATCACCTGCGATTTGTGCAGGATGTTCAGCACTTCCATGGCGTGGCAGGTAAAAAGCAGTTGCGCGCCGTGCGGGTTCGTGGCCTTGTCGGCGAACAAGCTCAGGATCGGCTCCAGCATGTGGGGGTGCAAGTCGTTCTCGAACTCGTCGACGATGGCCAGGCCGCCCGACTCAAGCACATCAAGCAGCCCGCGCAGCAGCACGAACACGCTTTGCGTGCCACTGGATTCACGCTGCAACGGCAGCTCGAACGGCTTGCCCCGCCGGTCTCGGTGGATGCCGAAAGGGATCCACACTCTCTCGGTCTTGCCGTTTTCAAGCGCAAGCTCCTGCGCCCGCAACTCGATGGCGTGGAGGCCGAAATCCCACGTCCGCATCAAGCGAATGGCCTGCTGAAGCTGATCGGGGTGGTGGGCAAAGTAGTGCGCTGCGCCAAGTTGAGGACCTGGACCCGTTCCGATGCGCCCCCGGAAATCCAGGTTCGTGCTCACGTTGGCCTGCACCATTCGCTGTGCAAGCGACACACCATATTGCGCGCCCGTTGAAATCAACGATGCATTGGCGCGCGCCTTGGCTGCCTCAGCGATGGGCAGATCAAACTCCGGCTGGCGCTTGACCTCGTACCGCAACTCGCCTGCCGCCCAGTCGCGCAGAAAGACGTAGCCCATGCGCTGACGCTTGACGTAAAGCGCCTCATGAAGCACCCGCTCGCGCGTGCAGCGAAGCACGTAGCGCCACAGCTTGCCGTCCCATTCAAATTCGATCTCGAACTCGGATGGCTCGCCCTCGAACAGGGCATACGGCGAGAACGCGATCTTCGCCTGCGGGTCGGCCGCAAACGAATGAAAAGCGAACGACAGGACGAAGACGAGCGCACTCAACACGCCGGTCTTGCCACTGGCGTTGGGGCCGATGACCGCCATCACGGTGCTGGCGCGCATGCCAGCGCTGCCCGTCACCGACCACACGGCCTCGGGCACTTTGCCGTCCAGCAGCCAGTTGACCTCGGTGCGCTCGCGGAAGGACTGGAAGTTGGAAAAAGCAAAACGATGCAGCATGAAATTCATGATTTCAACAAATTTTTGTTTGAAATTGAATTTAACACGCCATCTTGCCGTCAGCAAACGCAGAATTGACCGACGCGCTTGCGGTCTACCCGGTTCAGCTGTCGTGCGCCGGTTCGGCGTGCGACGCGCCGACAGCCACCGTAATCGCCCCCGGCACCCCCTTGCGCGCCAGCAGCGCGTACATGGTGGGCACCACAAAGACCGTCAGCAGTGTGCCCAGGCTCATGCCGCCGACGATGACCCAGCCGATTTGCTGGCGGCTTTCGGCGCCCGCGCCGCTGGCCAGAGCCAGGGGCACTGCGCCCAGCACCATCGCGCCGGTGGTCATGAGGATGGGGCGCAGGCGTTGACTGCTGGCGTTGATGAGGGCTTGCAGCATGGGCTGGCCGCGCTGGCGCAGCTGGTTGGTGAATTCGACGATGAGGATGCCGTGTTTGGTGACCAGGCCGATCAGGGTGATGAGGCCGATCTGCGAATACACGTTGATGGAGCCGCCCGTCAGTTGCAGCGCCAGCAGCGCGCCGATCATGGACAGCGGCACCGAGAACAGGATGATGAGCGGATCGACAAAGCTCTCGAACTGCGCGGCCAGCACCAGGTAGATGAACAGCAGCGCAAGCACGAAGACGATGGCCAGCGCACCCTGGCTGGCGCGGAATTCGCGCGAGATGCCGTTCAGCTCGGTCGTGTCACCGGGTTGCAGATGGCGGCTGGCGGCGGTGTCGAGAAAGCCGAGGGCTTCGCCCAGCGAGTAGTCGGGCGCGAGGTTGGCGGTGAGGGTGGCCGAGCGGCGCTGGCCGAAGTGATTTAGCTCGCGCGGGGACACGCCCTCTTGCACGCGCACGAGCGCTGACAGCGGCACCATGACGGTGCGTCCGTCGCGGTTGGCGCGCACCTGGATGCGGTCGATGTCCTGCGGCGTGCCGCGCCCGCTGGCGGTGGTTTGCACGATGACGTCGTATTGCTCGGCGTCGCGCTTGTAGCGGGTGACTTGTCGGCCGCCCAGCATGGTTTCGATGGCACGGGCCACGGCGTCCACGCTCACGCCCTGGTCGGCGGCGCGCTCGCGGTCAACTTCGATGCGCAGCTCGGGCCGCGACAGGCGCAGATCGACGTCGGGTGCCTGAAAGCCGGGGTTGGCCGCCACTTCGCGCAGCAGCGCGGCCATGACGTCGTTCAGGTGCGCGTAGCTGCCCGAGGTTTGCACGACAAAGTTGACGGGCCGCTCGCGAAAGCCCTGCCCGAGCGAGGGCGGGGTGATGGGAAAGGCGCTCACGCCCGCCAGCTGGTTGAAGCGCGGTTGCAGATCGCGCGCGATCTGCAAGGTGCTGCGCTCGCGCTCGCTCCAGTCCACGGCGCGCAGCACCACGCTGCCTTGCGAGACGGTGGGGTTGCCGATGTTGGCGAAGATGCGGTCGAACTCGGGGTAGCTCTGGCCGATGGCCTCTATCTCGCGCGCGTAGCGGTCGGTGTAGTCCAGCGTGGCGCCGTCGGGCGCGTTGATGTTGGCCAGCACCACGCCGCGGTCTTCCAGCGGCGAAAGCTCTTGCCGCATTTGCGGATAGAGCCAGGCAATGCCCACGGCACACGCGGCCATCACCAGCAGCACGGCCCATTTGGCGCGCAGCAGCACGGCTTGCAGCGCGCGGCCATAGCCCGATTCAAGCGCGCGCAGGCGCCGCTCCATGAAGCGGTCGAAGCGGCTGGGCGCGGGGTTGTGGCGCAGCAGCTTGCTGCACATCATGGGCGAGAGGGTGAGCGCGACAAAGCCCGACACCAGCACCGCGCCTGCCAGCGCCAGCGCAAACTCGATGAACAGCCGCCCCGTGCGCCCGGGGGTGAAGGCCAGCGGCGCATACACGGCCACGAGCGTGAGCGTCATGGCGACGATGGCAAAGCCGATTTCGCGCGCGCCGGTGATGGCAGCGGCGAACGGCTCCATGCCTTCCTCGATGTGGCGGTGGATGTTCTCCAGCATGACGATGGCGTCGTCCACCACCAGGCCAATGGCCAGCACCAGCGCCAGCAGCGTGAGCGTGTTGATCGAAAACCCCGCCAGCGCCATCAGCGCAAACGCGCCGATCAAACTGACGGGAATGGTGACGATGGGAATGATGGACGCGCGCACCGTGCGCAGAAACACGAACACCACCAGCGCCACCAGCAGCACCGCCTCGGCAATGGTGACGTAAACGCTTTTCACGGCGCGGTCGATGAAGACCGAGTTGTCGTTGGCGATGTCGATGCGCACGTCGGGCGGCAGATCGGCCTGCAAGCTGGGCAGCATGGCGCGCACGCCGCGCGACAGCTCCAGCGGATTGGCCGTGGCCTGGCGGATGACGCCGGTGGACACGGCCGGGCGGCCATTCAGCCGCACGGCGCTGCGCTCGTCGGCCACGCCCTCTTCCACCCGCGCCACGTCGCGCAGGCGCACAGGCGTGCCACCCGCCTGGCGAATGACGATGGCACCAAACTGCGCGGGCGTGTTCAGGTCGGTCTGCGAGGTGACGCTGAACTCGCGCTGCGCCGATTCGATACGCCCGGCGGGCACTTCGAGGTTGTTGCGACGGATGGCGTCTTCCACGTCCTGCGTGGTCAGCCCGTAGGCGGCCAGACGGTCGGCATCGACCCACACGCGCATGGCGTAGCGCCGCTCGCCATACACGCGCACATCGGCCACGCCGGTGACGGTTTGCAGGCGCGGGCGGGCGATGCGGTTGATGAGGTCGTTGATCTCCAGGCGCGAGCGCGTCTCGCTGGAATACGACAGCCACATCACCGGAAACGCATCGGCCTCGACCTTGGCGATCACCGGCTCGTCGATCTGCTGCGGCAGCCGGTTGCGCACGCGCGAGACACGGTCGCGCACCTCGGCAGCGGCGGTGTCGGCGTCTTTCTCCAGCCGAAAGCGCACGCTGATCTGCGCCTGCTCGGGGCGGCTGATGGAGGTCAGCACATCCACTGCATCGATGCCCGCGATGGAGTCTTCCAGCGGCTTGGTGACCTGCGACTCGATCACCTCGGCAGAAGCCCCCGCATAGCGCACGCTGACGGTGACCACCGGCTCGTCGATGCGCGGGTATTCGCGCACCTGCAAACGCTGATAACTCACCAGCCCCACCAGCACGATGAGCAGCGACAGCACAGTGGCAAACACCGGGCGGCGAATGGAAACTTCAGCCAGTTGCATGGGAAAGCCGTTACGTCAACAAACTGCGGCGGCCACGCGCCTGGCAGGCGCTGTCTTGGCCCCCTCTCCACCGCCCTCTTTAGGAGCGGCGGCAGCCGCGAACACCGCTTGCTCCGTCACTGCCCGCATAAATCGTGATCTGACCCCAATTAATTGACCCCAATTAAGTGTGACCCCAATTAATTGCGGTGAGGGGGAAGTCCACCACCGCGTAGGCTGGGTAGAGCCGAAGGCGAAACCCAGCGTTCTCGCAAGCCGGTTGGCTGGGTAACGCTCAAGCTCTACCCAGCCGACGCAGACGCAGACGCGCGCATACAAAACATCAAAAAAAGAAGCTGCTTGCGTACGTAATAATTGAAATTCATATACAAAAGCACATGAAATCATTTTAAAATGTACGCAAGCAGCTATCAATAGCTTCATATCCATGCCTGCCTCAATGCGCCGCCACAGCGCCGCAGGGGTTGACCCCCGGCGGCGCAGCCACAAGCGGCAGTTCATCAGACACAGGCGTGGGCGGCGCATCGCCCGGGGCCAATGCCGCGCCGCTGGGCGTCGCAGCACCATCACCTGCCACATCCGCCAGCCGCACCGGCACCCCATCGCGCTGAATGCGCTGGTGCCCCGCCGTCACCACGCGGTCGCCATTGGCCAGCCCCTGCACCACTTCCACCATGCCCGCCTGGCGCACCCCCGTCTGCACCGCCACGCGCTGCGCCAGCCAGGCACCTTCTGCCTGCGGCTGCAAGCGCACCACGCTCTGGCTGCCGCCCTGGCTCACGATGGCCTCTTCCGGCACCACCAGCGCCTGCCGGTCATCGCCCAAGCGCGTGTTCACCCGCGCAAACATGCCGGGGCGCAAATGCCCCGCGCGGTTGTCGATGCAGCCGCGCACGCTCAGCGCCCGGCCATCGGCGTCGATCAGCGGGTCCACCGCCTGCACCACCGCCGCAAACGCCTGCCCCGGCAGCGCCTGCACCTGCACGCGCACCGGCTGCCCCTGCCGCACCCGCGCCTGCAAGCGCTCGGGCAGGCGGAAGTCCACATGCATCGCCGCCATGTCCTGCACGCCCAGCACCTCGTCACCCTCGCGCAAATAGTCGCCCACATTCACTTGGCGCAGCCCGGCCACCCCGTCAAACGGCGCCAGCACCCGCAGCCGCGCCGCCGTGGCGCGCGCCAGCTCGGCCCGCGCCCGCGCCACCTGCACCGCCGCGCCGCTCTCGTCCAGCGCCTGCCGGCTGATGAAGCCCCTGTTCACCAGCTCCGTGTTGCGCCGGTGCTTCGACTCGGCAATGCCCAGCTCGGCATCGGCCTGCTGCACCTGCGCGCGCGGCAGCCGGTCATCCAGCTGCACCAGCAACTGCCCGCGCCGCACCGCCTGCCCGTCTCGAAACCCCACCTGCGCCACCCGCCCGCTGGCCTCGGCCCGCACCACCACCCCCTGGCGCGAGCGCAAGCTGCCCACCGCCTCCACGTCCTCGCGCAGCGGCACCACGCGCACCAGGGTGCTCTCCACCGTCACCGCCGCCGCCGCTGCGCCTGCCGCCCGCGCTGCCTGAGCACCCACCTCCACCCCCTGTGGCGCAGGCCGCTGCCACCACCAGGCCAGCCCCACGGCAGCCCCCAAAGCCAGCACGGCCAACAGCGAGGTAGAAGTTTTCATCGGCACGGGAGCGAACGGTGCGGCACGCGGCAGGGAATGTCAACGACGCCAATGTAAGGCAGGGCCTGAATGGGGCCGGAACCCAATGGACCAAGAAAGAAACGGGGGGTGCTCCGTTCAAATAATCGTGATCTGACCCCAATTAATCCACCGAGCCACTGCCGGCGCGCGCGCTGCTCGCCTTTCGGCTCGAAGCCGACGAATGGCAAGGCGTGCGGCGGGTGCGGCTGCTGGTGGAGGGCGTGGCGGGGTAGAACCACTCTACAGGCTCACGGTGACACCCATCCGGCCGGATGGGCGCCTATCGGCTTTCGCGGGGCGCCCTCGCCTTACTCCACCGTCAGCCTGTTGTCCCTGATGACCTGGCCCCACTTGTCGAACTCGGCCGTGACGTAGCGGCCCGTTTCGGCGGGCGTCATGTAGTGCGCGTAGCAGCCGGCGGCGACCAGGCGGTCTTGCACTTCTTTTTGCGCCAGCACGGTTTTCAGCTCGGTCGTCATGCGGTCGATGACGGCAGCTGGCGTGCCCTTGGGGGCCATCATGGCGCCGATGGAAACGGCCTCGAAGCCGGTGAAGCCCTGCTCGGCCACGGTGGGCACGTCGGGCACGATGGACACCCGCCTGGGCGAGCCGACGGCCAGCGCGCGCAGCTTGCCGCTTTGGATGTGCGGCAGCGCGGCGACCAGGTCGCTGAACATGACGGGCACCTGCCCGCCCAGCAGGTCGTTCATGGCCGGGGCGCTGCCCCGGTAGGCGATGTGCTGCGCGGCAAAGCCGCCTTGCTGCTTGAGCAGCTCCATGCTCAGGTGGCCAAAGCTGCCGGGGCCGGCGCTGGTGTAGTCAAGCTTGCCGGCGCGGGCCTTGGCTTCGGCGATCAGGCCCTTGAGGTCGGTCACCTGCGGCAGCGCGGTGGCGTTGGCGACCAGCACGATGGGCAGGTCGTACACCATGCCCACGGGCAGCAGGTCGTTCACCGGGTGGTAGCTGGCGCTTTTGTACAGGTGCGGCGCGAGCATGGTGGGCGTGGCGAGCATGACGAAGGTGCTGCCGTCGCCCCGCGTCTTGATGACCTGGCTGTAGGCGATGGCACCCGATGCGCCGGGGCGGTTTTCGATCACCACCGGCTGGCCCAGCCGGTCGCCCAGGTATTGGCCCACGATGCGCGAGCCCGTGTCGGTAGGGCCGCCCGGCGGCCAGGGCACGACGAGCCGGATGGGCTTGGTGGGCCAGCTTTGCGCGTGCACGCCGCCTGCGGCCAGCAATGCGCCGGTGGCGATCAGCGCGCGGCGGCGGTTGAGGTGGAGGGGTTGAAAAAGATTGGGGGTGTGCATGGGTGGTGTCTCCTGATGGCCTAGAAAAAATCGCAGGGTGGGTGCTTGCACCCACGGGGCAGCACGTTCGGATAGCTGCAGGTCGTCAGAGCCAAGCACCCACCTTGCCCGGGCGATTGAGCCTGTGCCCCGAGTAAGGGCAACGCTGGGCTTCGCTTCGCTCTACTCAGCCTACGACGCTTCAAAAAACAGAGCTGCTTGCGCAAGCTGGGTGTGCGCAAACAGCCCAAAAGGCTTCAAACCACGCCGCTGGCGCGCAGCGCGGCCAGGCGCGCGTCGTCCACGCCCAGGCGCTCGCGCAGCACGTCGGCGGTGTGTTGGCCCAGGGTGGGCGGTGCGTGGCGGATGGGGGTGCGTGCGCCTTCAAAGCGGTAGGGCGCGGCCTGCACGGGGGCGGGGGTGCCGTCGGCCAGCTGGGTCTGCACGATGCCGCCGCTGGCCTGCGTGCGCGGCGAGGTCAAGGCATCGAGCACGCCCAGCACTTCGCCGCAGGGGATGCCGGCGCGCGTGA
>JAUNTQ010000144.1 GCA_030538605.1 Pseudomonadota bacterium | reverse complement strand
ACTACGGCAAGAAGATCGGCGACGGCACGCCGGATGAAGTGCGCAACAACGAGGAAGTGATCCGGGCGTATCTCGGCACGAGCCACTGAAGCGCAACGAGGAGACAAACGACATGGCATTCTTTCTCGAAGCACTGCTTGGCGGCCTGATGACCGGCATGCTGTATTCGCTGGTGGCGCTGGGCTTCGTGCTCATCTTCAAGGCCAGCGGCGTGTTCAACTTTGCGCAAGGCGCGATGGTGCTGTTCGCCGCGCTGGCGATGGCGCGCTTTGCCGAATGGCTGCCGCAGTGGACAGGCATTCAGAACATGTGGTTCGCCAACGTCATGGCCTTCCTGATTGCCGGGGCCATCATGTTCGTGGTGGCCTGGTTGATCGAGCGGCTGGTGCTGCGCCACCTGGTCAACCAGGAAGGGGCCACGCTGCTGATGGCCACGCTGGGCATCACCTACTTTCTCGAAGGTGTGGGCCAGACGATCTTCGGTAGCAGCAGCTACCCCATCCACATCGGCATGCCGAAAGACCCGGTGTTCGTGCTGGAGTCGGTGTTTGAAGGCGGCGTGCTGGTCAACCCGGAAGACGTGATTGCCGCCGCCATTGCCGCTACGCTGGTGCTGCTGCTCACGCTGTTCTTTCAAAAGACGACCACGGGCCGCGCGCTGCGCGCCGTGGCCGACGACCACCAGGCCGCGCAGTCCATCGGCATTCCGCTCAACCGCATCTGGGTCATCGTGTGGTGCGTGGCCGGTGTGGTGGCGCTGGTGGCCGGCATGATCTGGGGCAGCAAGTCGGGCGTGCAGTTCTCGCTCGCCACCGTGGCGCTGCGTGCGCTGCCCGTGGTCATTCTGGGCGGCCTCACATCGGTGCCGGGTGCCATCATCGGTGGCCTCATCATCGGCGTGGGCGAAAAACTCAGCGAGGTGTATCTGGGCCCGTTTGTCGGCGGCGGCATCGAGATCTGGTTTGCCTACGTGCTGGCGCTCGTCTTTCTGCTGTTCAGGCCACAAGGCTTGTTCGGCGAAAAAATCATTGACCGCGTGTAAGGGAGAGAGCTGCCATGTTTTACAGAGAAAACGGCCAGTTCAAGACCAGCTATCGGGCCGACCAGCAAATCTTCCCCATTCGGCAAGACCGCATAGGCGTGGCGCTGCTGGTGGCGGCGGCCTTTCTGGTGGTGCCTTTCCTGGCGACCGACTACTTCTTCCTGTCCATCCTGATTCCGTTCTGCATCATGGCGCTGGCCGCCATTGGCGTGAACATTCTGGTGGGCTACTGCGGGCAGATCACGCTGGGTTCGGGCGCGTTCATGGCGGTGGGTGCCTATGGCGCGTTCAACTTCTTCACCCGGCTGCCGGGCATGCCGCTCATCGTTGCCGTCATCCTGGGCGGCGTGTGCGCCATGCTGTTCGGCATCCTGTTCGGGCTGCCCAGCCTGCGGGTGAAGGGGCTTTATCTGGCTGTCGCCACGCTGGCGGCGCAGTTCTTCAGCGACTGGATGTTCCTGCGCATCAAGTGGCTGACCAACTACTCGCCCTCCGGTTCGGTGTCGGTCACCAACCTCAACGTGTTCGGTGTGCCCATCGACACGCCGGTGGCCAAGTACCTGTTCTGCCTGGCGTTTCTCGTCGTCGTGGCGCTGCTGGCCAAGAACCTGGTGCGCGGGGCCATTGGCCGCGAGTGGATGGCGATCCGCGACATGGACGTGGCCGCCGCCGTCATCGGCATTCGCCCCATGTACGCCAAGCTGAGCGCGTTTGCCGTCTCCAGCTTCATCGTGGGCATGGCCGGTGCGCTGTGGGCCTTTGTCTATCTGGGCGCATGGGAGCCAAGCGCGTTCAACGTCGATGTGTCCTTCAAGCTGCTGTTCATGGTCATCATCGGCGGCATGGGATCCATCATGGGCGGCATGTTGGGCGCAGCCTTCATCGTGGTGCTTCCCATCTTCTTGAACCTGTTTCTGCCGGTGCTGTTCGGCCTGGTGGGCATGCAGTTTTCCACCGCTGCCGTCTCGCATGCCGAGTTCACCATCTTCGGCGCACTGATCGTGTGGTTCCTCATCGTCGAGCCGCACGGCCTGGCCAAGCTGTGGTCCATCGGCAAGCAGAAGCTGCGCCTGTGGCCCTTCCCGCATTGACATGAAACACCCCCCTGAGTCGCTGACGCGCCTTCCCCCCTCTCCTGCGGGAGGGGGGACAACGCCGATGCCCGGTGCAAGCCCGGGCATGGCGTTCGCCGGCATGGCTTGCTCCGCAGCCTTTTGATTTTTTGCCCCATTCCCGTTTGCTTCAACCACCACCACCAAAGGAGACATCCATGAAGCTGTCCAAGACCCTGATCGTCGCTGCCGTTGCCCTGGCGTCGTCGGTTGCCTCCACGGCCGCGTTTGCGCAGGCCGAGCAGTTCTTCCCGCTGCTGTCCTACCGCACCGGCCCGTATGCGCCCAATGGCACGCCCTGGGCCAACGGCAAGCAGGACTACATCAAACTCATCAACGCGCGCGACGGCGGCGTCAATGGCGTCAAGCTCACGTTTGAAGAGTGCGAAACCGGCTACGCCACCGACCGCGGCGTGGAGTGCTACGAGCGCCTGAAAAACCGCCCCGGCGTGACCTTGTTCGACCCGCAGTCCACCGGCATCACCTTCGCGCTCACCGAAAAAGCGCCCGTCGACAAGATCCCGCTGATGACACTGGGCTATGGCCTGTCCATCTCCGCCGACGGCAACGCCTTCAAGTGGAACTTCCCCTACATGGGCAGCTACTGGACGGGTGCCGACATCCTCATCCAGCACATCGGCAAGGAACTGGGCGGCATGGACAAGCTCAAGGGCAAGAAAGTGGCCCTTGTCTACCACGACAGCCCCTTCGGCAAAGAGCCGATTCCGCTGCTCGAAGAGCGCGCCAAGCGCCACGGCTTCAACCTGCAACTGCTGCCCGTCACCGCCCCCGGCGTGGAGCAGCGCGCCACCTGGCTGCAAGTGCGCCGCGACCGGCCCGACTACGTGCTGCTCTGGGGCTGGGGCGTGATGAACTCCACCGCCCTCAAAGAAGCGCAGGCCACCGGCTACCCGCGCGACAAGATGTACGGCGTGTGGTGGGCCGGCGCCGAGCCGGACGTGCGCGACGTGGGCCAGGGTGCCAAGGGCTACCACGCGCTGGCGCTCAACGGCTCGGGCACCAGCTACAAGGTCATTCAGGACATCCTGACGCACGTCCACGGCAAGGGCCAGGGCACCGGGCCGAAAGACGAAGTGGGCAGCGTGCTGTACACGCGCGGCATCATCATCCAGATGCTGGCCGTCGAGGCGGTGCGCGCCGCGCAAGAGAAGTTCGGCAAGGGCAAGGTCATGACGTCCGAGCAAGTGCGCTGGGGCATGGAAAACCTCAACCTCGACGACAAGCGCCTGGCCGAGCTGGGCTTCACCGGCGTCATGCGTGCGCTGAAAACCACCTGCGGCGACCACCAGGGCTCCACCTGGGCGCGCGTGCAGACCTGGGACGGTGGCAAATGGAACATCGGCGAAACCTGGTACCAGGCCGACGCATCCATCATCCAGCCCATGATCAAGGACGGCGCGGACAAATACCTGGCCGAGAAAAAGCACCAGCGCCGCGACGCCAAGGACTGCGATTCCTGATCGTCGGTTGCCGAGGGCATGGCGCGCACGCCATGCCTTGCCCCAAGCCCTTCTGCCGCGCGTGCGCGGCAGGGCGGCTCATTACTCCCCCCCAAGCGAGATATTCCCCATGAGCGACGCCCCCGCCCCCACCACCGTCCTCACCGTCAACGGCATCGAGGTCATCTACAACCACGTCATCCTCGTGCTCAAGGGCGTGTCGCTGTCCGTGTCCGAAGGCAGCATCGTGGCGCTCATGGGCGGCAACGGCGCGGGCAAAACCACCACGCTGCGCGCCATCAGCAACCTGCTGCGCGGCGAGCGCGGCGACGTGACCAAGGGCTACATCGAATACAAGGGCGAGCGCATCGAAAACCTCACCCCCGCCGACCTCGTCAAGCGCGGCGTGGTGCAGGTGATGGAAGGGCGCCACTGCTTTGCGCACCTGACCATCGAGGAAAACCTGCTCACCGGTGCCTACACCCGCACCGACAAGGCCGAGATCGCGCGCAACCTGGAGAAGGTCTACAACTATTTCCCGCGCCTGAAAACGCGCCGCACCTCGCAAGCGGCCTACACCTCCGGCGGCGAGCAGCAGATGTGCGCCATTGGCCGCGCGCTGATGACCAACCCCGGCATGGTGCTGCTGGACGAGCCCAGCATGGGCCTGGCCCCGCAAATCGTCGAAGAAGTGTTCAACATCGTGCGCGACCTGAACACCAAGGAAGGCACCACCTTCCTCATCGCCGAGCAAAACACCAACATGGCCCTGAAATACGCCGACTATGGCTACATCATGGAAAGCGGCCGCATCGTCATGGACGGCAAGGCCAGCGAGCTGGCCACCAACGAAGACGTCAAAGAGTTCTACCTGGGCGTGGGCGGCGGCGAGCGCAAGAGCTTCAAGGACGTGAAAAGCTACAAGCGGCGCAAGCGGTGGCTGGCTTGAGTTTTTTGAACAGCCGAACAGCCGAACGCAGAGGACGCAAAGGTTTCGCAGAGGACGCAAAAGAACAGCCGAAAACGCGGTTTTTCTCCCTCTCCCTGAAGGGAGAGGGCAGGGGTGAGGGCAACCCACGTTTGATTCAAAAAAAAAGAATGAAATAGACCGCCAGCGCCTGCTAATCAAGCGCAAACAGCTATTAAATAGATAGTATCCCCCCAAGGACACCCCCATGACCGAATTCTTCGACGCCCTGGAAACGCGCGACCCGACCCAACGCGAAGCGGCACTCATGGCCGCGCTGCCCGGCCAGATTGCGCACGCGCAGGCCCGCAGTGCGGCCATGGCCGACATCCTCGCGGGCGTCGATGCGGCCAGTGTCAAATCGCGCGCCGCACTGGCCCAACTGCCCGTCACCCGCAAGAGCGAGCTGCTCGCGCGCCAGCAGGCATCGCGCGCGGCGGGCGGCGATGCCTTCGGCGGCTTTGCGGCCATTCGCTATGGCGCGGCCATGCCGCGCCTGTACGCCAGCCCTGGCCCCATCTACGAGCCTGAAGGCACCGCGCGCGACTACTGGCGCACCGCGCGCGCGCTGTATGCGGCAGGCTTTCGCGCGGGCGATCTGGCGCACAACGCCTTCAGCTACCACATGACCCCCGGTGCCTTCATGATGGAAAGCGGCGCGCACGCCGTCGGCTGCACCGTGTTCCCCGCCGGCACCGGCCAGACCGAGCAGCAGCTGCAAGCCATCGCCGAGCTGCGCCCGCAGGGCTACATCGGCACGCCCAGCTTTTTGCGCATCCTGGTCGAAAAAGCGCAAGAGACCGGCACCGACATCCGCAGCCTGACCAAGGGCCTGGTCGGCGGCGAAGCCTTTCCGCCCTCGCTGCGCGACTGGTTTGCCGAGCGCGGCCTGGCCGTCTACCAAAGCTACGCCACCGC
>JAUNTQ010000025.1 GCA_030538605.1 Pseudomonadota bacterium | reverse complement strand
CCGGCCACGATGCGCTGGGCCAGGCCTTCGACGATGGCGGTCTTGCCCACGCCCGGCTCGCCAATCAGCACGGGGTTGTTCTTGCTGCGGCGTTGCAGCACCTGGATGGCGCGGCGAATCTCGTCGTCGCGGCCAATCACGGGGTCGAGCTTGCCAAGGCGCGCGCGCTCGGTCAGATCGAGCGTGTATTTCTTCAGCGCCTCGCGCTGGCTTTCGGCGTCGGCGCTGTCCACGGTCTGGCCTCCTCTGACGGCATCGATGGCGCTTTCAAGGGCCTTGCGCGACAGGCCCGCTTCCTTGGCGATGCGCGCGGCTTCGCCTTTCGCGTCGGCCAGGGCCAGCAGGAACATCTCGCTGGGCACGAACTGGTCGCCCCGCTTGATGGCTTCTTTCTCGGTGGCTTGCAACAGGCGGGTCAGGTCAGGCCCGGGCTGCACCTGCTCTTGCCCCTGCACCTGCGGCAGGCGCTTGACGGCTGCTTCAGCGTCTTGCGCCAGCTTGGCCGTGTTGACGCCCGCGCGTTGCAGCAGCGCCTTGGGGCCGTCGTCCTGTTGCAGCATGGCGGCCAGCAAGTGCTCGGGCTGGATGTAGGCGTGGTCGTTGCCCAGCGCGAGCGACTGGGCATCGCCCAGGGCCTGCTGGAATTTGGTGGTGAGTTTGTCGAATCGCATGGTGGTGGTCTCCAATTGACTCACAAGATAAGGGCAGCTGCCTGAAATCTCAAGCGCTGCGCCGCCGCTTGTCGGGCATGCGCCCGCCCACCGATGCGCGGGCCCTAGCGCCCCAGCTCTTGCGCCGTCTGCCCCGCGATGCCCCAGTGGGTCTTGGGCACGTCGTGTATCCACACGCGAATGGTTTCCCTGGGCGCGCCCACGGCTTCGTGCAGCGCTTCGGTGACTTTCTCGATCACGGCGCGCCGCTGCTCGTCGGTGCGGCCTTCAAGCATGTAGATCTGGGCGAATGGCATGGTCTGGATCCTCTATTCGACTTTCAGGTTCAGCTGTCGGATGAGCGCGCCCCAGCGATCGCTTTCGCGCGCGATGAACTGCGCAAACTGCTGCGGCGTGTTGGCGCGCACGTCGGCAGAAATGGCCTCGAAGGCGGCCTGCGCCGCCGGCTCGGCAGACGCCTCGCGCCAGGTGGCGGAGAGCTTCTCGACCATGGCGCGCGGCGTGGCTGCGGGTGCCACCAGGCCAAACCAGGTTTGCACCTCGAAGCCGGGGTAGCCCGACTCGGCCACCGTGGGCACCTCGGGCAGCGCGCGGGCGCGCTGGGCCGTGGTGACGGCCAGCGCCTTCAGCTTGCCGGCCTTGATGTGCTGCAAGGTGGTGGCGAGCGAGCTTTCGACGCTCATCGGGATGGTGCCTGCCAGCAGGTCGGGCACGATCTGGCTGCTGCCCTTGTAGGGCACGTTGGTGAGCGCCATGCCCGCCGTCGCTTGCAGCAGCTCGGCTGCCAGGTGGTTGCTGGTGCCAACGCCGGATGTGCCGTAGCTGAGCTTGCCGGGGTGCGCCTTGGCGTAGGCCACCAGCCCTTTCAGATCGGCAAAGGGCGCGCTCGGGTGCGCCACGATGACGCACGGTGACGCACCCACGAGCGAGATCGGCGCGAGGTCTTTCTCGACGTTGAAAGGCAGCTTGCTGTACAGGTGCGACGCGATGGCCAGGCTGCTGATGGCCGACAGGCCCAGGGTGTAGCCATCGGGTGCGGCCTTGGCCACGGCATCGGTGCCGATGTTGCCGCCCGCACCTGCGCGGTTTTCCACCACGAAGGGCTGGCCCAGCTTGTCGGCCAGCGCCTTGGCCGCCGTGCGGCCCATCACGTCGGTCGGCCCGCCGGGCGGAAACGGCACCACCAGCTTCACGGGTCTGCCGGGGTAGCCGTCTTGCGCCCAGACGGGCAGCGCGGCGGCCAGCGCGGTGAGAGCCACGAAATCTCTGCGTTGCATGGTGCGCTCCTTCACACGAAATTGACCGATACGCTGCCCAGGCCTTGCACGCGCAGGGTGACGTGGTCGCCGGCTTGCACGGCCACGGCTTCGGTGATGCCGCCGGACAGCACGAGCGCGCCGGCCGGCAGGCTTTGGCCGCGGCGGCCCAGGTGGTTGACCAGCATGGCCACCGCTGCGGCGGGGTGGCCGAGCACGGCAGCGCCTGCGCCCAGGGCCACGGCTTCGCCGTTTTTCTCCAGCACGATGCCGGTGGTGCGCAGATCGAGCGTGCGCACGTCGGCCACGCGCCCGCCGACCACGAAGCGGCTGGCGGAGGTGTTGTCGGCCACCACGCTTTTGAGGTCGAACTTGAAGTCGCGGTAGCGGCTGTCGATGACTTCGATGCCGGGCAGCACCACGTCGCTGGCGGCCAGCACGGCGCCGATGTGGCAGCCGGGGCCACGCAGCTCGGTGTGGGTGACGAAGGCAATCTCCGGCTCGACCTTGGGGTGGATCAGCTCGCTGACTTTCACCTCGCCGCCGTCGGGCACCACGAACTCGTCGACGAGGAAGCCGAACACGGGATCGGTCACGCCCATTTGCCGCATCTTGGCGTGCGAGGTGAGGCCCGCCTTGTAGCCCACCACGCGCGCGCCGCCGGCCCGCTTGGCGGCGAGGATGCGGTCTTGAATGGCATAGGCGTCGTCCCAGCTCATGTCCGGGTGCTCGTCGGTGATCTTGGGCGTGTCGCGCGCCTCGCGCTGGCAGGCATGCAGGTGGGCGGCGAGTTGGTCGAGGGTGGTGGTGGAAAGGGGCATGGGGGGCTTTCAAAAAGATGGAACAGCCGGACGCAGAGGACGCAGAGATTTCGCAGAGGACGCAAAAGGAATGCCAAAAATTTTTTGATGGCTTGTGCAAAGGGCAGCGTCACCATCTTGTAGGCTGGGTAGAGCGAATGCGAAACCCAGCTTTTTTCGGCGTCGCATGCTGGGTTTCGCATTCGCTCTACCCAGCCTACAAACTCTTTTTTCGTATTTTTTTGCGTCCTTTGCGTCCTCTGCGTCCGGTATTTCTTACGCCGCCCGCCGCTGCTTCGACAGCGTGAGCGCGGTGTCTTCGATCATGTCTTCCTGGCCGCCGACGCAGCCGCGGCGGCCCATTTCGACGAGGATGTCGCGTGCGGGCACGCCGTATTTCTTTTCGGCGCGCTTGGCGAACAGCAGAAAGCTGCCGTACACGCCCGCGTAGCCGAGCGTGAGCGCGTCGCGGTCGATGCGGATGGGGAAGTCCATCATGGGCACCACCAGGTCTTCGGCCACGTCCTGAATCTTGAAGACATCGACCCCGGTGGCGATGCCCATGCGATCGAGCACGGCCACCAGCACTTCCATCGGCGTGTTGCCCGCGCCCGCGCCTAGGCCCGCCGCCGCCGCGTCGATGCGGTTGGCACCGGCTTCGATGGCCGCGATGCTGTTGGCCACGCCCATCGCCAGGTTGTGGTGGCCGTGAAAACCCAGCTCGGTCTCGGGCCTGAGCGCCGCGCGCACGGCGGTGAGGCGCTCGGTCACGTCGCCCGGCAGCATGTGGCCGGCCGAGTCGGTGATGTAGATGCAGTTGGCACCGTAGCCTTCCATCAGCCTGGCCTGCTTGACCAGGCCGTCGGCTGAGTTCATGTGGCTCATCATGAGAAAGCCGACGGTGTCCATGTCCATCTGGCGTGCCAGCGTGATGTGCTGCTCGCTCACGTCGGCCTCGGTGCAGTGCGTGGCCACGCGGATGGTGCGCACGCCCAGCTCGTGCGCCATCTTCAGATGATCCACCGTGCCGATGCCGGGGATGAGCAGCGCGGAGACCTTGGCGCGTTGAAGCAGCGGGATGACCGCGCCCAGATATTCCTCATCGCTGTGCGCGGGAAAGCCGTAGTTGACGCTGCTGCCGCCCAGACCGTCGCCGTGGGTGACTTCGATCAGCGGGATGCCCGCGCCATCAAGCCCTTGGGCGATGGTTTTCATTTCATCGAGCGTCATCAGGTGGCGCTTGGGGTGCATGCCGTCGCGCAGGGTCATGTCGTGCAGGGTGATTTTTTTACTCATTTCAATGTCCTTGTTCTGTGCCGATGACAAATGACTTCGCCGCTATGCGGCTTCAATGACAAATGACAAAGCGCTTTCATGCTGGGCTTTTGTCATTTGTCATCAGCCGGCGCAGCCGCTGTCATTTGTCATTGCAACTTGAGCGTGCCCGCCAGGATTTCTTCGGCAAACATCTCGGCGGTGCGCGCGGCGGCGGCGGTCATGATGTCGAGGTTGCCGGCGTACTTGGGCAGGTAGTCGCCCAGGCCTTCCACTTCAAGAAAGACGCTCACGCGCTGGCCGTCGAACACGGGGCCGTTGACGAGCTTGTAGCCGGGCACGTACTTCTGCACCTCGGCCAGCATGTCGTGGATGCTTTTCGTGATGGCCGCTTCATCGGGCGTGCCTTCGATCAGGCAATGCACCGTGTCGCGCATGATGAGCGGCGGCTCGGCGGGGTTGATGATGATGATGGCCTTACCTTTTTTCGCGCCGCCCACTTTCTCGATCGCGCCCGCCGTGGTGCGGGTGAATTCGTCGATGTTCTTGCGCGTGCCGGGGCCGGCGGATTTGCTGGAAACGGTAGCGACGATCTCGCCGTATGCCACCGGCTGCACGCGGCTGATGGCGGCCACCATGGGGATGGTGGCCTGCCCACCGCAGGTGACCATATTGACGTTCATCTCCGCCTTGCCCACGTGTGCCTTCAGATTGACGGGGGGCACGCAATAGGGGCCGATGGCGGCGGGCGTCAGGTCGATCATCATCGCGCCCTCGGCATTCACCTTGCGCGAGTTTTCGGCGTGTACGTAGGCGCTGGTGGCGTCGAAGACGATCTGCACACCATCGGCCTTGATGTGCGGCACCAGGCCATCGACGCCATCGGCGGTGGTCTTGATGCCCATCTCGCGCGCTTTCTTCAGGCCGTCGGACTGCGGGTCGATGCCGACCATCCACACGGGTTGCAGCACGGGGCTGCGTTGCAATTTGGCGAGCAGATCGGTGCCGATGTTGCCGGGGCCGATCAGGGCGCATTTGATTTTTTTGGTCATGGATTGATCTCGCAAGATTTAAACGCTGCTGTTCACCGCAGAGGCGCGGAGAACGCAGAGGTTCGCAGAGAAAAAACAAGGAATTCCTCTGCGTCACTCTGCGTCACTCTGCGTTCTCTGCGCCTCTGCGGTGAAGGTATTCATTCGGCCGCCCCTTACACAAAGCGCACCGAGCACGAGCCGATGCCGCCGATGGTCACGCGCAGGTTGTCGCCCGCCACCACCGGCACCATGATGGCGAGTGAGCCGGAGAGCACCACTTCGCCCGCTTCCAGCGCAATGCCGTGTGCGCCCAGCGTGTTGGCCAGCCACGCCACCGCGTTGGCCGGGTGGCCCAGCGCGGCGGCACCTGCGCCGGTGGCGACGATTTCGCCGTTTTTCTCCAGCACCATGCCGCAGGTGGACAAATCGACGTCGCGCACGTCGACCAGGCGGTCGCCCAGCACGAAGACGCCGCAACTGGCGTTGTCGGCCACGGTGTCGGCGATCTGGATCTTCCAGTCCTGGACGCGCGAATCGACGATCTCGAAGCAGGCCATCACGCCTTCGGTGGCGGCCAGCACGTCGGCGGCGGTCACGCCCGGGCCTTGCAGGGTTTTCTTCAGCACGAAGGCGATTTCGCCCTCGGCCTTGGGCTGGATCAGCGTCCTGGCTTCAATCGCCTGGCCTTCGTTGTAGACCATGCCATCGGTCAGCCAGCCGAAGTCGGGCTGGTACACGCCCAGCATGTTCATCACGGCTTTTGATGTGACGCCAATCTTCTTGCCCACCACGCGTTCGCCCGCTTGCAGGCGGCGCGCCATCAAGCGCTGCTGGATGGCGTAGGCGTCGTCGATGGTGATGCCCGCGTGGCGGCTGGTAAGCGGCTCGACGGTTTTGCACGCCTTGAGGGCTTCGTACAGTTCGTCGCCCAGTTGGTCAATCAGTTCTTGTTGCATGAGTTGGAACCTTGAAGGCTAAAAATTCAAAACAGCCGGACGCGAAGGACGCAAAGATGAAGCGAAGGACGCGAAAGATTCAAGAAAAAATTTCCATGTTTTTTTGCGCCCTTCGCGAATCCTTCGCGTCCTTCGCGTCCGGCTGTTCGGCTGCTCAAAACTTCACCATCACGTTGCGCAGCTCGGTATAGAACTCCAGCGAATGCACACCGCCTTCACGGCCGATGCCCGATTGCTTGGAGCCGCCGAAGGCGGTGCGCAAGTCGCGTAAAAACCAACTGTTGACCCAGCACAGCCCCACATCGATGTGCTGCGCCAGCCGACTGGCGCGGCCAATGTCTTGCGTGAACACGGCGGTGGCCAGGCCGTAGCGGTTGGCGTTGACCTTTTGCAGCACTTCGTCCTCGCTGTCGAAGGCGCTGATGTGGCAGCAGGGGCCGAAGATTTCTTCGGTGACCACGGTGGCGGTTTCGGGCAGGCCCGTCCAGATGGTGGGCTGCACCCAGCAGCCGCCCTTGAGCGCGTCGGGCATGTCGGGCACGCCGCCGCCGGTGACCACGGTGGCACCTTCGTCCACGGCCGTCTGGTACAGGCCCAGCACTTTTTCCTGATGCTCGCGGCTGATGACGGGGCCTATTCTGGTGGCCTTGTCGAAGGGCAGGCCGGGGGTCATGGCCTCGGCGCGGGCTTTCATGGCGGCCACGAGTTTCTCGAACAAGGGGCGCTCGACATAGACGCGCTCGGTGCCCAGGCACACCTGGCCCGCGTTCTCGAAGCAGGAGCGGGTGAGCGTGTCCACCGTCGCCTGAAAATCGCAGTCGGCAAACACCACGGCGGCGTTCTTGCCGCCCATCTCCAGCGAGACGGGGCGCACGCCATCGGCGGCGGCTTTCATGATGGCGCTGCCGGTGCGGGTTTCGCCGGTGAAGGTGATGCCGTTCACGCCCGGGTGGCGCGTGAGGCATTCGCCTGCCGAATTCGGGCCGAAGCCATGCACCACGTTGTACACGCCTGCGGGCACGCCCACGGCGTTCATCACCTCGCCCAGCAGCGTGGCCGTTGCAGGCGTTTCTTCGCTGGGCTTGACGACCACGGTGTTGCCGCAGGCCAGCGCCGGGCCGACTTTCCAGGTCATCAGAAGCAGCGGCAGATTCCACGGGCAGACCACGGCGATGACGCCGCGTGGCACGCGCACGCCGTAGCTGAGGGCAGACTTGCCATCGGGCGTGCGCATGTGGAAGGACTCGGTGGCGGCGCTCTTGATGGTGTCGATGAAGATCTGGAAATTGGCCGCGCCACGCGGAATGTCGATGTGGCTGGCGAGCGAGGCGGGCTTGCCGGTGTCGGCAATTTCGGCTTGCAGAAAGTCGTCGAAGCGCCGGTTGATCTCGCCCGCCACGGCGTCGAGCAGCTTGCAGCGCTCGGGCACGGCCAGCTTGCCCCAGTCGCCTTTCAACGCGGCCTGGGCGGCGGCGACGGCGGCGTTCACCTCGGGCTGGCCGGCTTCGTGGATCTGGCCGATGACGCTGCCATCGACCGGGTTGATGTCGTCAAAAGTGCGCCCGGTGGCGACGTACTGGCCGTTGATGAAGTTGAGAAACTGTTTCATGGTCTTCGCTTGCTTTCACTCATGCGTTCAGGCCCAGCGCGGCCAGGCCCGCGCGGGCACACACTTCGTCCTGCTCGGCGCTGCCGCCCGACACGCCAATGCCGCCAATGAGCGCGCCGCCTTCGCGCCCACCTTCCCGAATGGGCAGGCCGCCGCCAAACACGACGATGCGCGGCCGGTGCGGCATGCCGCGCGCCAGGGCCGGGTCGCTGGCGAAGATGCCTTCCCACTGCGAGGTGGGCCAGCCGAAGCTGGCCGCCGTGTACGCCTTGTCAATGGCGATGTCCACCGAGTGCAGGAAGGCACCGGGCATGCGCAGAAAGGCTGCGAGCACGCCGCTGGCGTCGGTCACGGCGACGTTGATGCGAATGCCCAGCTCGCCCGCTTTCTCAACCGCCGCGCGCACGGCGGTATGGGCGGCGTCGGCGGAAATGACGGACTGAGGGGTACTGTGCTTCGGGGTCATGCATCACTCTCATTTAAGGAGCTGCTTGCGCACGTCATACAAGAATTTTATATTCAAAACTATATGAACCACTTGTATATCAAGCGCAAGCAGCTATGTTTTTCATGACAATCGACGTCAAGTCACCACGCTCAGGAAAGCGTCGTTGAGCTTGCGGTCGTGATAGAAGATGCCCGCGCCCACCTCGTCCCAGGTCCAGGTGATGGGCTGCATGTCGGGGTAGTGGTCGTAGCCGCCGCAGAAGGTCTCCAGCCGGTTGCCGCTGGGATCGAAGAAGTAGATGGTGGTGCCGTTGGTAATGCCGTGGCGCGTGGGGCCGACGTCGATGGACACGCGGTTCTTGCTCATGATGTCGGCCGCGCGCAGCACCTGCTCCCAGCTGCCAAGCTGAAAGCTCACGTGGTGCAGCTTGTCTGGCTCGCCGTGGCGCACGATGGCGATGTCGTGCGCCTTGGCGCTGCACGTGAGCCACACGCCCAGGTCGGTGCTGCCGTCCTCGAGCTTCACGCGCTCGACCAAGGTAAAGCCCAGCACTTGGGTGAACAGCTCGGTGGCACCGTCCAGGTCGGTGCCGTACACCAGGCAATGATCCATGCGAATGGGCGTGATGCCGGGGCCGTCGATCACGTCCATTTCGGGGTTGGTGCAGCCGGTGGCGTTGCCCACGGCTTTCTTGTCGGCATACAGCTCGATGGCGTGGCCGGTGGGAATCTCGAAGCGCACGCGCTCGCCGGTTTCGGGCAAGTCGCCCGCGGCAATGCGCTCGGTCTTCACGCCGTGGGCTTGCAGCTTTTTCTCCAGTTCATGGAGCGTGGCTTTGTCGAGCACCTTGTAGCCAAAGAAATCCATGCCCGCGCGGTCGGACTGGCGCAGGATGATGCTGTGGTGATCGCGCTCGGCGCGGGTCTTGAAGAAGGCGCGGTCGCCGCTTCGGCCCATGGGCACCAGGCCCATCACGTCGGTGTACCACTTGACCGATTCATCCAGATCGAGCACGCGAATCTGTGCGTGCCCGGGTCGCAAAACGCCTGTCAATGCCATGAAGTGTCTCCTTGGTTGGTGTTCAAAAGGTCGGTTGTGGGATGGGGGTGCGGCAGACGTTTTTCTTCATCTGCCCCAGCACGGCCAGGCGCACGTCGCTGGTGGGTTTGACACGGCACGAGAGCACGCAGCCCGCGGCCTCGTCTTCGGCGCTGACGTGCTCGCGGCTCATCACGCGCGTGGTGTAGCTGCCGCTGTCGATGCGCACCTTGCACACGCCGCAGCCGCCCTGGCGGCAGCCGACGGGAATGCCTTTCTTGCCCAGCGCCTCCATGCCTTCGAGCAGGCTGCGGTGGTCGGGGCAGCGGTAGCTTTCGCCGGTGTCGCTGATGGTGATGGTGTAGGCGGGCATATCAGTGATTCATGGCGTTGCGCACGGCACGAGGCATCTGCGATACCCGATGACGAATGACCGTGCCTGCGGCACATGACGAATGACTGCGTGCATTCACCGGCACTGCCTCTTCGTCATTTGTCATGGCGCGCCAGCGCCGGTCATTGAGCGAAGCGAAGTCATTGGCCATTTCAGATCTTCTTGAACAGCGGGCTGCGCACCTGCTGCGCGTCGGCGGCGCTGATGAATTTCTCGGTGTAGATGTCGCGCTCGAAGAGGCGCCCCTGCATCAGCGTGGCGATGCACGCCTCGATCATCAGCGGGGGGCCGCACAGATAGGCCTTGTGGCCGCGAAAGTCGTTGTTGAAATGCGCCTTGGCCGCTTCGTGCACGAAGCCGCGCGCGCCCGTCCAGCCCTCGGGGGCTTCGCCCGAGAGCGCGGGCACGTAGCTGAAGTGGGCGTGCCTCGCGGCCAGTTGCACGAACTCGTCGTGGTGATAAAGCTCATCGGCGCTGCGCGCGCCGTTGACCAGCGTGATGGGCCGCGTGCAGCCTGCGGCCAGCAAGTCAAGCACCATGCTGCGCGGGCTGGACAGGCCCGAGCCACCGGCCAGAAACAGATAGGCCAGATCGCTTTTTTCGTGTTCGCTCTCGCGCACGAAAAAGCGCCCGTAGGGGCCGGAAAGCTGCACCTTGTCGCCGCTTTTGAGCTGCTGGTGTACCCAGCCCGTGCCCTTGCCACCGGGGACGTGGCGGATGTTCAGCTCCACCTCGCCGCCCTGCGCGGGCGCGCTGGCAATGGAGAAGGCGCGCGGCGCGGCTTCGCCCGGCACGTGCAGGTTGATGTACTGCCCGGCCTGGAAGTCGATGGGCGCATCCAGCGCGATCCACACGCCCTTGATGGTGGGCGTGAGGCTTTCGATGCGGCTGACGGTGCCGCTGTAGTCCTGCACGGGCAGGTTGCGCGCGTCGGGTTCTTCCTCGATCTCTGCTTCGATGGTCACGTCGGACGCCAGCGTGGCGCAGCAGGCCAGGCACTTGCCCTCGTCGCGCTCGTAGTCCATCAGCGCGAAGTTGCTCGCCTCGCCGTGCTCGATCTCGCCGTCGACGACCTGAATCTTGCAAGTGGCACACAGGCCGTGGCAGCAGGCGTGCGGCAGGTAAATGCCCGCACGCAAAGCCACGTCCAGAATCGTCTGGCCGTCTTCCACGTCCAGCACCTGGCCCAGGGGTTCGATGGTGAGCTGGTAGCTCATTTTTTTGTCTCTAGATCAATGTGGGGTTGTGAATACTGAACTGCCGGACGCGAAGGATTCGCGAAGGACGCGAAAGAAATACAAAAATGAATTTGTAGGCTGGGTAGAGCGAAGCGAAACCCAGCTCTTCTTGCCAGCGTCGCGTGCTGGGTTTCGCTTCGCTCTACCCAGCCTACAAGGCAGTGACCTTTGCATGAACCATCAAAAAAATTTGGTATTCCTTTTGCGTCCTTCGCGGAATCTTCGCGTCCTTCGCGTCCGGCAGTTCGGTCAAGCTCAAAAAGCCGAACCACCCAGCCCCATCAACCCGGGCGTGCGAAAGCGGATCACGTCCTTGTGGCCCAGGCCGTTTTCGGCCAGTGTCTTGTCCATGTCGGGCTGCCAGGGCTGGCCGGATTTGAACCACTCGGCTTCGCTCCAGTTGATCTTGGCAAAATCGGGGTGCGCACCAAAAATGCCCGCAAATGCACCTTGGCACATTTCGCCAAACTTCATCGTGGGCGGAAAAGGCACGCCCATGGGCGAGCAGAACATCTTGTGGTCTTCCCAGCCGAAAAACAGAAGCGGCGCGGGGAATTTGTCTGCCGTGTCTTTCGCTGCAAAATCGTAACTTCCAATGGATTTGACGGGCATTTTTCGGTCTCCTCGCGTTGTCAGTTGGCCGTGGCCTGCTGGCGCCACAGCTCGAAGTTCTTCTTGTCTTCCGAGTCGGCAAAGTCCAGGTTGTCGCGCCCGAACTCCAGCTTGTACCAGCGCAGCACTTCCATCAGCGGGTCAAAATCGGGTTTGCTCGGGTCGGCATCTGGCTCGAAGCAGTTGCCCTGGTAAATCTGCTGCACGGGCAGCCAGCTTTGCACGTATTTTTCGGGTTCGTTGTCGAAAATGTGTTTGCAGCCGTCAGAGCAGGTGTGGTATTTCTCGCCCTTGTATTCGCTTTCGCGGTAGGCGATTTTGGTGGGGTCGTCCGGCTCGGTGAAGAACATGGGCACCTGGCACACGTTGCACAGCATGGGCAAGGTGGCGTTGTAAAAGCGGCGGCCTTCTTTTTGCTCCTTGGCGTAGTGCTCCCACAGCGGGCGGTAGTATTTATCGAAGCTGTCGGGGTATTTTTCGCTCAGCCACTTCATGTCGGCCTCGCTCGGTGCCCAGGTGTGGAAAGGAGCGGCCGCGCCGTAGTTGTAGAACACGTTCCAGGCCTGATGGCTCAGGTGATCCTTGTCCTTGCACGCCTGCTCCCAGCCCTTGGGCACGGTGATGCCGTAGCGCGCCAGGTCATTGAAAAGTGCGCCGCCGTTTTGCTCGGCATAGGTTTCCCACGCTTCTTTCCAGCTCATGACTTTCTTGGGCAGCATGTAATCCATCATCATGGCCACCAGGGTGAGCACGCGGTAGCCGCGCCAGAACCATTTGTCCAGCCACGCCTGCACGATGGGCAGATTATCGGGGTCTTGCTCCAGAATGAACTTGATGATTTCAAGGCCCAGCGTCATGTGGCGCGATTCGTCCGACTGCGCGCTGAAACCAAAGGCCATGGCCCCCATGTCGCCGTTGTAGGCCGCGCCGCTGATGAAGGGCACGAACAGCAAATTGGTCAGCACGTATTCAAACGCGAAACCGATGGCCACCATGAATTCAAACGGACCAGCGGTGCAGGCGTCGTCGAAGAAGGACTTGGGCACGCTCAAATACCACACGCGGTCATGCTGGTGACGCCAGTTCTGAAAACCGTTGTAGTGTTTGTTGTAATTGCTGAGCGAGTGGATCTGCGTTTGCGCGTGGCGAATTTCGTCCAGCGACTGCATCAGGCAGGCCACGCGCGGGCCAGCGCCTGGAAACGCCCGCCCGGCGTGCGCAAAACCACGGTGCGCCATGTATTCGAGCGGGCTGACGCCGGTCAAGAACAGCTTGAGCGTGTTGATGTAGCGCGCATCGGTCACGCCAAGGTGGCCGTTGTTTTGCGTGAAGGCGTCGATGATGGCGTAGAGCTTGCGTTCTTTTTCGGCCTGGTATTTCCAGTACGCATCCATCGTCATGCGAAAGGGGTCTTCAAACTTGTCCCAATCGTGAATCTTGATGCCTTCGTATTCTGCATACGGGTACACGTCTTTCACGGCCTGGTAAGTGGGCGTCCAGGCCAGGTCGCGCGTCATCAGGTTGTAGCGGTCTTTCAGACTCAGCTTCTTGTTGACTTTCATGTCCATGTGGGTCTCCGGCTGTTGGGTGTTTTGAATGTCACTCACCCCAGCTCAGGGTGAATTCGTCCTCGGTTTCATCGATGTGGCCGGTCAGGGTGATCAGGTTGACGTGCATTTCCTGCAAATCGAAGTCGCGGCCCATTTCTTCTTCAATGGTGGCGCGGCGAATCACCATGCGACCGGGCACGTCGATCTTGACCATGGCGGGCTGCTCGTTGACGATGGCGTTGGGGTTGTCGGCCACGATGGCGTTGACGATGGCGCGGGTTTCCTCGTTGCGCTGAAAGGCAATGAAAACCTTGTCGGTGGTGTTGTCAGACATGGCGGCAGTCCTTTTTTTTCAAACGCTCAAACCGGCTTTGGCCATGCGCGCGTCGAGCGTGGCAACCACTTTGTCAAGGCTGCCTTGGGCAGCGTCGTCAAGCGCCAGCCGCGCCACGGGCAGCAGCGCCTCGCGCACGCGGGCGCGCCAGTGGGCGTGCCACTTGGCCAGCAAGCTGGCGTTGGCCTCGCTTTCGGCCGCTGCGGTCTTGATGACCGCATCCACCCACTTGGCGTGATCGGCAAACCACTCGGCCTGAAAGCGCGTGAGCATGGAGACAACCGGACCGGCGCGCTCGGACAAGGCGACGTCCACCTCCCTGTAGGCCAGGCCGAACACAAGGCCGTCGAGCACCACGTTCTGCGCCACGAACAGCTCGAACCAGTCTTTCAGCACCAGCGTGTCCTCCACGCATCGGCGCAGCGGCTGCCAAGCGTCGGCTTGCAGCCAGGCTTGCTTGCCAGCTTCCAGCTCGCCCTTGTCGCCCATCAGCAGGCCCAGGCGCGTGAGGTATTGCGCCACGCCCAGTTGGTCCATGCCCGCATACAGGCAGGGCTGGGTGATGGCCGTGCCGTAGCCTTGGGCGCACATGCTCGCGCCGTTCATGTTGGCGGCCCAGGCCACGTGGCGCAGCGGCACGTAGAAGTCGAGCGCGCTGCGGCGCGCGGCGTCGTCGTAGCGCTCGGCCAGGCCCCGCTCTTCAACGAAGTCGAAATCGGCCTCGGCCGTGTCTTGCAGGCGTGCGCGTGCCAGGGTGTAGGTGCCGTAATAGAACTGGCGCGGGTCTTTCAGCGCATACCAGTCTTTCATCACGATCTGCGTGCGGCTGACGTCGAACAGCTCGTGCGCCGGGTCCCATGTGGGGCGGTAGTGGAAGTTGGCCGTGGCCTGCACGTCCATCGTCGCCTCGATGTAGCGCGAAGCGGGCTTGTCGGCCCCCAGGCGGTCGGCGATGTGCTGGTAGGTGTGCCGCAGCGGGGTGATGCTGACGGTGCGCAGGTCGATCTGCATGGGGCTTGTCTCCTTGGGGTTTTATCGGGTGTTTTCGGGGGCGTCGCTGGCGTCGTCTTTTCTGAAGCGCTGCTCGCGCGCGTCGCGCAGGCTCCAGTCCCATTCGTGGGCGGCGCTGCCGTCTTCGTGCCCGGGCAGGCGGCCTTGCGTGGGCGTCACGCCCTGGGCGGCGCAGAACTCGTCGAACTGCGCGCGCGGCATCACCATTTCGACGAACAGGCCCGGCTCGCCCACGGCAAATTCGAACTCGACCATGCCGCTGGCGTGCCGCTGCACGATGCGCACGTAGCGCTTGCCCACGTCCCAGCCGTGCGGCAAATCCGGCGGCGGCGGTGTGGGCGCGGGGGCGGTGCTCATGCACCAGGGCGATGCATGGCCTGTGCCACCACAGGCCGGATGGACCAAAATCTCGATAATTTCAGGGTAATCCCCAACGCTGCTGTGGGTATGGCCGCCGATTCCGGCCGTTTGTGGGCATACAAGGCCCGGGCGCAAGCGCCATTTTTGCGCTGCAGCATCATCAATTGCGCAAGCGATATTCGGCCACTTCATCATTTGATGAGGTTTCGATGGCCAGGGCGGGTATGCGCGCATTGACGCAGCAAGGGCAATATCTCGATAATTTCACCGTCCATGCCCAAGCCACCCGCCATGCCACCCGATGCCGACCTGCGCCGCCTGGTGCAGTTTTCGGCGTCTGACGGGCGCATCTGGCTGGCGGGCCAGCGCATGCTGCTGCTGCACGCGGCGGCGCTGGGCGCGCTGCGGCGCGAGTTGATCAACAGCCTTGGCGCGCCCGCCACGCGCCGCCTGCTGCTGCGCGCGGGCTACGCATCGGGCGAGCGCGACGCGGCGCTGGCGCGCCAGCTGCGGCCCGGTGCCGACGTGTTCGCCATGTTCAGCGTCGGCCCGCAGCTGCACATGCTCGAAGGCGCGGTGCAGGTCACGCCCGAGCAGCTGACGCTGGACGTGGCGCGCGGGCAGTTTCACGGCGTCTTCCGCTGGGACCATTCGTGGGAAGTGGAAACCCACCTGCGCGACTTCGGCCCGCAGGCCGAGCCGGTGTGCTGGATGCTGCTGGGCTACGCCAGCGGCTACACCAGCGCCTTCATGGGCCTGCCCGTGCTGTACAAGGAAGTGGCCTGCGCCGCCTGCGGCGCGCCGCATTGCCGCATCGAAGGCCGGTCCATCGCCGACTGGCCCGACGGTGCCGACATGGCGCGCGACTACGCGCCCGAGCTGCTGCCACCCCAAGAGCCGGAGCAAGGCGCCACCCTCACGCCCCAGCCCGCGCCCGCCCTGCCCGCGTCGGACGCGCTGGGCCCGCTCATCGGCGCGTCGCCCGCCTTTGCCGCCGCCGCGCAGCTGCTGCGCCAGGCCGCCGCCACGCAAGTCACCGTGCTGCTGACGGGCGAAACCGGCGTCGGCAAAGAGCGCTTTGCGCGCGGCCTGCACGCGCTCAGCCCACGCGCGGCCAAACCCTTTGTCGCCGTCAACTGCGCCGGGCTGCCGGGCGAGCTGATCGAGTCCGAGCTGTTCGGCACCGAAAAAGGCGCCTACACCGGTGCCGACGCCGCGCGCGCCGGCCGCTTTGAACGCGCGCACGGCGGCACCTTGTTTCTCGACGAGCTGGGCGAGCTGCCCCTGCCCGCGCAGGCCAAGCTGCTGCGCGTGCTGCAAGACGGGCAGGTCGAGCGCCTGGGCAGCGTGCAGCCGCGCCAGGTCAACGTGCGCCTGGTGGCCGCCACCCACGTCGATCTGGCCGAGGCGGTGCGCGCCGGGCGCTTTCGGCAGGACTTGTATTACCGCCTGAACGTCTACCCCATCCGCGTGCCGCCGCTGCGCGAGCGCGCGGGCGACATCGAGCCGCTGGCGCGCCACCTGCTCAAGCACTACAGCGCGCTGCACGACAAGCACGTGCCCGGCTTCACCGACCGCGCGCTGCACGCGCTGCGCCAGTACCCCTGGCCGGGCAACGTGCGCGAGATGGAAAACCTGATCGAGCGCGGCGTCATCCTGGCTGCCCCCGGCGAGCTGCTGGACGCGCCACAACTGCTGGCCCACGCCAGCGACGTCGGCGCGCACACGCTCACCCCGTCGGGCCACCTGCGGCCCACGCCCGAGCCCGCCTGCCCGGGCGGCGTCATCGACACCCTGCTGGCCGGCGCGCTCGACCTGAACGCGCTCGAAGCCACGCTGATCGAACAGGCCGTGGCCCGCAGCCACGGCAACCTGGCCGCCGCCGCGCGCCTGCTGGGCATCACCCGGCCGCAACTGAGCTACCGGCTGGGCAAGATCCGCCAGCAGCCGGGCGGGGCAGAATGAAAACCACAGCGGCTGGCGCTGACGCCGGACCCGCAGGTGGGGATGAAATCCCAGCAGGCGGCGCTTAACGTGCACACGCCGTCCGCTGGATTTCGCTGCGCTCAACACCCGCCTGCGCGGGTTGATTCAAAAACCATAGCTGCTTGCTCTTGCTACACATTGATTTCAATGCCAAATGCATTGAAACCGAGCAAAAACGTGCGCAAGCAGCTATAAAAAACAAACCTGACCATGGCCAAGCGCGCCCTGACCACCACCGACCACGCGCCCGAGCGCACGCTGATCGAGCGCGCCTACGCCCAGCTGCGCGACGACATCATGAACGGCCTGCTGGCGCCCGACGAAAAGCTGCGCGTGGAACACCTCAAGGCCCGCTACGGCGTGGGCGCCGGCACGCTGCGCGAGGCCATCACACGCCTGGCCAGCGATGCGCTGGTGGTGGCCGAAGGCCAGCGCGGCTTTCGCGTGGCGCCCATTGCCGTGGCCGACATGCAGGACTTGACGCGCCTGCGCATCCACATCGAGATCGACGCGCTGCGCCAGTCGCTGCGCTGCGGCGACGCCGCCTGGCGCGCGCGGCTGCAGGCGGCCTATGCCGAGCTGTCACAGCTGGAGCAACCGCTGCAAGCGGGCCACGCCAAGCCGTGGGAGCAGCTCAACACCGCGTTTCATGAGGCACTGCTCTCGGGCCACGCCTCGCCCTGGACGCTGCGCCTTTTGCGCACCCTGGCGCGGCAAAGCGAACGCTACCGCCGCTACGCCATCAGCCTGCCCGGCAGCCGGCGCGACGTGCACGCCGAGCACCGCGAAATCTTCGAAAGCGCGCTGGCCGGCAACGAGCTGCGCGCCGCGCTGGCGCTGGAAGAACACATCCGCCGCACCGCCGAGCTGGTGCAGCAGGCGCTGACCGACCAGAACGGCCCGGTGCCTGCGCAGAAGCCATGAGCGGACCGGCCCAGCGGTGGCTGCCGCTGCTGTAGCGGCTTGTATGTGCATGCGTCTTTGCAGGCTGGGCAGAGTGCCGAGCGAAACCCAGCCGCCCGGCTCGCGAAAGCGCTGGGTCTCGCCTTCGGCTCTACGCAGCCTGCGAGGTGGTGGTCTCTTCGGCGTGTCGGGGAAATCGCTCGTGAAATGAGATGCGCGAACACGCAAGCCGTTGCACCCACCCTGCGGCCTGCGCGCCCTACCCCACCCGCGTTTTGCCCAACGCCCGGCTGTCTCCCGCCAGCAGGCGCGTCACCGGCTCATCCGGCGCGTCGCGTTGCAAGTCAGGCAGCCAGGCGCGGGCGGCTTCGTGCTGGCCGGCTTGCAGCAGGCCGTTGACGAGGGCAGCCAGGGTGTCGGGCCAGCCTTTGGGAGGCTGGGGCATACGCGCCAGCGCGCGGGCCAGGTGCTGGGCGTCGTGCCACTGGCCTTCGCGCGCCAGGCTGCGCACCAGCGCCTGCATGGTGCCGGAGCCAAGGCGCATGCCGGGGCGGGCCGTTTGCAGATAAACGCGGTAGCTCTCGGTTTGCAGGCGGCGCGTGTGCGCGTCGTTTGCGGGCAGCTTGAAGATGGCGCGTGCGGCGGCGTGAAATCCCTCGCTGGCAGGCGCGTGCCGCGCGCATTCAAACCACTGCTGCAAGATGCCCGCTTCGGCGGGTGCCAGCCGGGCAGCTTGCCGCCACTGCTCGGCAGCTTCGGCAAAGCGCAGGCTCACCGCGTGCTGCCGCGCCCGTGCCTTGATGGCGCGCAGCGCTTGCTCGCGGGCCTCGGCGGCGGGGTCTTGCGGCTGTGCGTGGCCGCCTTCAGCAGGCGTATGCACGCGGCGCGTGGTCATGAGTGCGGCCATCAGCAGCGCGCCGCTGACGAGGCCGCCCAGGTGCGCCATGTAGGCCACGCGGGTGCCGCCGATGAAGTGTTGCAGCAGCTCCCAGCCGATCCACACCGGCAGCATCACCAGCGCGGGCCAGCGCACGAAGTTGAAGTAGAAAAACAGCACATAGAAAAACGGGATGCGCCGCAGCCGGTACAGCACCGCATACATGCCCATGAGCGCGGCCACCGCACCCGATGCGCCCACCCCCAGCCCGCCCATGCCCGCATACGCCCATGCCGCCAGAGCCGATGCGCCTATGCCGCCCAGCAAGTAGCACACGGCATATAGCCAAGGCCCCAGCGCCAGCTCCAGCGTGAAGCCGAAGAGGAACAGAAACACCATGTTGCCCATCAGGTGGTCGGTGCTGCCGTGCAAGAAAGTGGCCGTGAGCCAGGTGATGGGGCGGTGGGGCGCGTCGGCGTCGTGGTTTTGCGCCCAGCGCGCGGTGAAAGGCTGCGCCTCATGCGGGTTGAACAGCGCGCGTGCGGCCTGCCAATCGGCGTGTTGCGGCTCGCCCGGGCGAATGACCTGACCGGCCAGCAAGCGCTGGTGAAAGGCGCGGTCGCGCCACATGGCCTGGTACAGCAGGGCGTGGCCGCGCGCATTGAGCGCGCTTTCTGCCAACTGCGCGCGCTGCGCATCGCGCGCATTCCCGCTCTGGCTGGCCTGCGCATGCAGGTGGCGCACGAAGGCCGGCAGCTCGATGGCAGGAAGCGGCGTGCTGGCGTAGAGCGTGGCCGCGCGCTGCACGGCGGAGTCTTCCGGCACCTGCCCGCCAAAGTAGACCAGCACGTTGAGGGCGATGAGCAGCAGCGTCATCCACGGCGGCCTGCGCCAGGAAGGCTTGCTTGCGAGCGGAACAGCAATGAACATGGTGCGGGCGTTGGAGGGGGCGAGCCTTTTGCTTTTCGCACGGCTTGACGCAAGAAGAACTTCTTCGCAGACATTTCAGGGTGCCGAGCGGGGCAAGTCTGGCCGAAAGGCTGTAAACCCTGCCTGGGTCCAGTCCGATACTATTTTTTACAAAGCAGTTTATTCTGACACCGCAAACATGCACTCATCTTCGCCAAAGCCCCCGGATTCAGAGGCATGATACGGCCGTGTTTCAATTTTGTAGTGCTTTTTTATGCAAAACACCATGCTTCACCACACCGTTCGCCATCTGGGCTTGGCTACCGCACTGGCCTGCATGAGCCTGGCTGCGGCCGCTGCCCCTTCGGCAGCCAGACAGGCCCCCGCCGCCGTAGAGAGCACGCCCGAGCTGGCCAAGGCCCCGTGGATCAGCTACCGCTGCGACAACGACAAGCGTCTGCGGGTGCGCTACCACTACGGCGAGGCCACTGCGCGCGCGCAGGTGCTGGCCGATGGGCGTTCCACCACCATGCTGTACAGCCCCGACAGCAATGCCGACATCACCGTGTTTGAAGGCGGCGGGCACAAGTGGCACATCGAGAACCTGCCGCCCGGCCAGCAAGCGCGCGCCAAGGCCGGCATGCTGACGCGCAGCGGCACGCAAATGGTCAACAAGCGCAGGACAGCCGTGGACGACATCGTGCGCAAAGGCTGCGATCCGGTGCGCTGAGGCCGCCGCTCAGTCGAAGCAGTCGAACATCGACCACTCTCGATGCGGGGCAGCTCCAGCCACGAGAGGTCGAAGTCGACTTCGATCCAGCTCGCGCTGCTGGCGCACACGGCAGGCGCTCACACTTTCGCCAGCGCCTGCTCCAGGTCGGCCAGCAAATCGTCGATGTGCTCGATGCCCACGCACAGGCGCACGGTTTCTTCTTTCACGCCGGTCTTGGCCAGCTCTTCGGGCGAGAGCTGGCGGTGCGTGGTGCTGGCCGGGTGGGTGGCCAGCGACTTGGCGTCGCCGATGTTGACCAGGCGCGTGAACAATTGCAGCGCATCCAGAAAGCGCGCCCCGGCCTCGCGCCCGCCATCACCGCCTTTCACGCCGAACGTGAGCAGGCCCGACGCACGTCCGCCCATGTACTGCTGCGCCAGCGCGTGGTCGGCGTGGCTTGGCAGACCGGCGTAGCTGACCCACTGCACCTTGTCGTGCTTTTGCAAAAACTCGGCCACTTTCAGCGTGTTGTCGCCAATGCGGTCCATGCGCAAGGCCAGGGTTTCAATGCCTTGCAGGATTTGCCAGGCGTTGAAGGGCGAGAGCGCCGCGCCCGTGTTGCGCAGCGGCACCACACGCGCACGGCCAATGTAGGCGGCGGGGCCAAGCGCCTCGGTGTAGACCACGCCGTGGTAGCTCACGTCAGGCTCGTTCAGGCGCTTGAAGCGCGCCTTGTGCTCGGCCCACGGGAACTTGCCGCTATCGACAATGACGCCGCCCAGCGTGGTGCCGTGGCCGCCCATGTACTTGGTGAGCGAGTGGATGACGATGTCGGCCCCGTGCTCGATGGGGCGCAGCAGGTAGGGGCTGGCCACGGTGTTGTCCACGATCAGCGGCACGCCGTGCTGGTGCGCGATGGCAGCCACGGCGGCAATGTCGGTGATGTTGCCCGCCGGGTTGCCGATGGATTCGACGAACACGGCTTTGGTGCGCTCGTCGATCAGTTGCTCGAAGGACTGCGGCTCGCGGTGGTCGGCAAAGCGCGTGGTGATGCCCAACTGCGGCAGCGTGTGAGCGAACAGGTTGTAAGTGCCGCCGTAGAGCGCCGTGCTGCTGACGATGTTGTCACCCGCTTCGGCAATGGTCTGGATGGCGTAGGTGATGGCTGCCTGACCTGAGGCCACCGCGAGTGCCGCAATGCCGCCTTCGAGCGCTGCCACGCGTTTTTCCAGCACGTCGCAGGTGGGGTTCATGATGCGGCTGTAGATGTTGCCCGGCACCTTCAGGTCGAACAGATCGGCCCCGTGCTGGGCCGAATCGAAGGCGTAGGCCACGGTCTGGTAAATCGGCACGGCCACCGCCTTGGTCACGGGGTCGGGGGTGTAGCCCGCGTGGACCGAGCGGGTTTCAAACTTCCATTGGTCAGACATGAGGGTATCCTGAAGGGGAGGTGAATGGACAAAGGTGCGTACACAAGCGGGCCAGTCTATGCGCGGCGTCAGACCGGTTTGCGCATGAGCTTATGGCGGGTTTTCAGGCCGCGCCCCCAGGCCGCAGCGCCAGGTTGTTGAGCTTGTCCAGCCGCGCAGGCCAGCTTTCCTGCTCGGCGCTTTGCAGCAGGATGCGCGTCCACGCCACCCAGGCGCTCCACTGCACGCGCTTGTCCCACGAATTACCCCAGGCGCAAAAAGCCGCCAGCGCGCCCTGGGCTGCCTTGGCGGCGTCCTGCGTGCGCCCGGCGCTCAAATAGAGCTGCGCCAGCACCATCTGCGGCTCACCCACCCACCGGTTGTGCCGCACGGCCTGCTCCAGCACGGCGGTAGCCACGTCCACGTCCACCAGCGGCACGTCTTGCTGAATCACCGACCAGTACAGCGCCGCGCAGGCCGCGTCATCTGCGGCAGCCAGCGGTTGCGTGCAGTGATCGAACACCGGCGGCAGCGGCAGCAAGTCCACCAGCGCCGGGTGCTTGAGCGCCAGCCCCAGCCGGTTGATCTGGTGCAGCATGCGGCCCGACGGGCGCATAGGCCCCGGCCACAGCGAGGCGGCCCAGTGCGCGGCCTGCGTGCGGTGCTCGTTGGGCGCGGGAAAGCGCGAAAACACATCGTCCTGCCAGCTCGACCACTGCTCGATCGTGTCGGCCATGCTCACCACCAGAAACGCCGCCACGGTGCGCGGAGCCAGCGTCACCTCGCTGCTGCCATCGTTGCGCGCCACGGTCATCGAGCCGTCTTTCGCCATCTCGCCCGCCAGCGCCTTGTGGATGAACTCACGCCGCGAGGCGGTGCAGAACTGGTAGACCAGCGCCTCTGCCTCTTCGCCCACCAGCGCCTGCACGCCCGCGCGCTCGCTGCTGGCGTCAAACTTCACCAGATCGACAAAGGCGTTGCCATACACGCTGTGCAACAGCCCCAGCAGGCGCACGTCGCGCGGCTGCTGCCACAGCGCAAGGCTGCGTGCCACGCCCACCAGGTGGTGTGCAAAGGTGCCCGCCTTGTGCCAGTCCTGCCCCGCGCCGCGCGCCAGCACCGTGGGCAGCACGGGGGCCAGATCGGCGTCGCGCGCGAGCCAGTCGTCGTCCAGCAAGCGCAAGGCGCGGGCGAGCAGATCAGGGGGCGGGGCGTGCATGTCAAGGTCTCCAGTCAATCACGAGGGGCGTCCATCCTAAGCGAGCGGTAGGCTACAGTTTCCTCCGTCATTCGCACACACACCAAAGGACACCCACATGGCACGCACCGTCAACTGCATCAAGCTCGGCACCGAAGCCGAAGGCATGGACTTCCCCCCCTATCCCGGCGAGCTGGGCCAGCGCATCTGGGAAAGCGTGAGCAAGCAGGCCTGGGCCGACTGGCTCAAGCACCAGACCATGCTGGTCAATGAAAACCGCCTGAACCTCGCCGATCAGCGCGCGCGCGACTACCTCAAGCGCCAGATGGAAAACCACTTCTTCGGCAGCGGTGCCGACGCCGCCGCAGGCTACGTGCCCCCCAGCGCCTGACGCAACTCCCAGACCGGGCGAATGCCAAGCAGCGCACCCCTCGGCCCTGCCGTCGCCCTGCCCCAGCACCCCACCGCCCGCTGGGCCGTGCTGGACACCGACTTCGCCAGCGGCCTGCACTTTCTGCTGACCTGGCACGCGTGGCAGGCGTCACACGCCTCGTCGCCCCACGCAGCGCCCCCCGCGCGCCTCTTCTACACCGCCGTGCTGCCCACCGTGCCCGACGCGCGCGCATTGAGCCAGGCCGCCGCCGATCATGAAGACCTCGCAGCCCCGCTGCGCCCGCTGGCCGACGCGCTGGCAAGCCAATGGCGTGGCCTGCTGCCCGGCATACACCGTCTGCGGTTGGCAGACGAGCGCGTGCAGCTCACCCTGGCCGTGGGCGAGCCGCGTACCCTGCTCCCCGAGCTGAGCGGCCTGCACGACAGCCTGCTGCTGCACGGCCCCGGCCCCTGGCCGCTGCCCGCGCTGAAAGCCGCCACGCGCCTGCTGCGCCCCGGCGCGCACGCCACCGTGCGCCTGCCAGCATCAGCCGATACCGCCGCACTGCTGCGCGACCTGAGCACCTGCGGCTTCGAGCACCTGCCCGCGCCCGACGGCGCTGCGCCCCACACCCTGCACGCGCGCTACGCCCCGCGCTGGCAGCCGCGCCGCCGCCCGCTGGCCCATGCACCATCCACCGTGGCCGCGCCCGGGCGCTGCGCCGTCATCGGGGCCGGGCTGGCAGGCGCATCCGTGGCCTACAGCCTGGCCGCGCGCGGCTGGCACGTCACCGTGCTCGACCGCGCCGACGCCCCCGCCGCAGGTGCCAGCGGCCTGCCCGCCGGCGTGCTCGCGCCCCATGTCTCGCCCGACGACCGCCCCGTCTCGCGCCTGACCCGCGCCGGCGTCGCTGCCACGCTGGCACGCGCCGCCGCGCTGCTCACCGAAGGCCAGCACTGGACCGCCACCGGCGTGCTGGAGCGCCACGCCCCCCGCGAACGCCGCCTGCCATCCACCTGGCAGCACGACGGCGGCCACGCCCTCAGCGCCCCCGCCAGCAGCGCCAAAGCCGCGCAAGCGGGCGCGCCGCTCGATGAAGAACACCCCGCCCTGTGGCACACGCAAGCCGGCTGGATCAAGCCCGCCGCGCTGGTGCGCGCCATGCTCGCCGCCCCCGGCATCCACTGGCGCGGCGGCGCATGCGCGGCCCGCGTGCAAGCCAACCCCACTGCATCCAGCGCACCGTGGCAGGTGCTGGACGACGCAGGCGCGCCGCTGGCCGAGGCCGATCTGGTCTTCATCACCGCCGGTTTCGGCTCGCTCGCCCTGCTGCACGGCCCGCACGCCGACCGCCTGCCCCTGCACGCGCTGCGCGGGCAAGTCGCGCTCGGCCCCATGCCCCAGCATGCAGACACGCTGCCCACCTTCCCCGTCAACGGCCACGGCAGCCTCATCGCGCACCTGCCCGGCGACACGCCCGGCGCACCCGGCCCGTGGTGGATCACCGGTGCCACCTTCGAGCGCGGCAACACCCAACCCGACCTGCTGCCCGCCGACCACGCCGCCAATCACCAGCGCCTCGCCGAACTGCTGCCCGCCGCAGCCGATCTGCTCGCCCCCCAATGGGCCGATGGCCGCGCCCGCACCTGGGCCGGCGTGCGCGCCACCCTGCCCGACCGCCTGCCGGCCGTAGGCGCATGGCCCACCCAAGACCACCCCCCTTTACCGCCGCACCTGCTCACCGGCCTGGGCGCACGCGGCCTCACCCTGGCCGTGCTCTGCGGCGACATCGCCGCCGCCTGGCTACACGGCGACCCCCTGCCCGTGGCCCAGTCGCTCGCCCAAAGCCTGCGCGCCGCGCGGTGGGTAGGCGGCTGAATCCAAGCGCCGCATGGCCCCATCACAGCAGGCTGGGTAGAGCGCAAGCGAAACCCAGCAGTGCCACGAGCCGATTTGCTGGGTTTCGCTTGCGCTCTACCCAGCCTACAAAAAAGTAGCTGCTTGCGCAGGTGACAAGCCATTTTCATATTGCTTTGATTTGAAAATGCCTTACAACCTGCGCAAGCAGCTATCTTTTACCTTCTCACCCGATACCGAAGGGTGACACCTGCGGCCATCGCAGTCCACAAAAAAACGGTGCCCCTTCTGCGTCCTCTGCGAACCCTCTGCGTCCTCTGCGTTCGGCTGTTTCTCAAACCCTCAATCCACCGCCCCCGGCACCGGATACCGCACCGCCAGCACCTCGATCTCCCGCATGCCCCCAGGCGTAGGCAGTTGCAGCACATCCCCCACCCGCGCGCGCAGCAAGGTGCGGGCGATGGGACTGACCCAGCTCACCTCGCCCTGCATGTTGTCCACCTCGTCAATGCCCTTGATGGTCACGCTGCGCTCTTCGCCCTCGTCGTCGGCATAGGCCACGGTGGCGCCGAAAAACACCTGCTCGCCGCCGTGGTGCACGCTGGGGTCGGTCACTTCCGCCACCTCCAGCCGCTTGGTCAGAAAGCGGATGCGCCGGTCGATCTCGCGCAGGCGCTTCTTGCCATAGAGGTAGTCGCCGTTTTCACTGCGGTCGCCGTTCTTGGCCGCCCAGTGCACCGTCTCCACCACCTTGGGCCGCTCGTCGTCGATCAGCCCCAGCAGCTCGGCGCGCAGGCGCGCGGCGCCTTGGGGGGTGATGTAGTTCTTGCCGCCCGCAGGCAGCGGCGGCAGGGCCACGCCCTCGTCTTCGTCGTCGCCATCGGTTTCGCGGGTGAATGCCTTGCTCACGAATCGCTTCCTTCAAAATAGCCGGCTCTCGCCTTGCTGGACACGCCCTTTGACCGCCCCGGACCCCTCGCCCGACCTCACAGGCCACACCCCCATGATGGCGCAATTTTTGCGCCTGAAAGCGGGCTTTCCCGACACCCTGCTGTTCTACCGCATGGGTGATTTTTACGAGATGTTCTACGCCGACGCTGAAAAAGCCGCTGCGCTGCTGGACATCACGCTCACCACGCGCGGGCAGTCGGCGGGCCAGCCCATTCCGATGGCGGGCGTGCCGTTTCATTCGGTAGAGGGCTATCTGGCGCGGCTCATCAAGCTGGGCGAATCCGTGGCGATTTGCGAGCAGGTGGGCGACGCGGCCAGCGGCAAAGGCCCGATGGAGCGCAAGGTGGTGCGCGTGGTCACGCCCGGCACGCTCACGGACAGCGAGCTACTGGCCGACAAGGCCGAATCCATGCTGCTGGCCATCGCCCCCGGCGCGCGCCACCGGCTGGGCCTGGCGTGGATGGCGGTGACGCAGGGCCAGGTGCACCTGGCCGAATGCACGCTGGGCGAGCTGCCCGCCTGGCTGGCCCGCATCGCCCCCAGCGAGGTACTGACCCCCACCGACCTGCCCGCCACACTGGCCGCGCCGCTGAAAGCCGCGCGCGCCGCCCTCACGCACCGGCCCGACTTTCAGTTCGACCCCGCCCTGGGCCGCCGCAAGCTGCTTGAGCAGCTGCACACCGCCAGCCTGGCCGCCTGGAACGCCGAAGAGCTGCCCCAGGCCCACGCCGCCTGCGCCGCGCTGCTGGCCTATGCCGAACACACACAGGGCCGCGCGCTCACCCACGTTCACGCGCTGCGCGTGGAGCGGCCGGACGAGCTGATCGAGCTGCCCGCCGCCACGCGCCGCAACCTGGAGCTGGTGCAAACCCTGCGCGGCGACGACGGCCCCACCCTGTTCGGCCTGCTCGACACCTGCGCCACCGGCATGGGCAGCCGCCTGCTGAAAAGCTGGCTGCTCGCACCCGCGCGCGAGCGCACCGACGCCCGCGCGCGCCTGGGTGCCATCGCCGCGCTGCGCGCCGATGGCCTGGCCACCCGCCTGCGCGCGCGTCTGAAAGGCACGAGCGATGTCGAGCGCATCACCGCCCGCCTGGCCTTGCAGCAGGTGCGCCCGCGCGAGCTGGTGGCGCTGCGCACGTCACTACAAAAACAAGAGCTATTGGCGCTTTTGACACAAGCGCCAGAGCCGTTCCTGAGTCAGATTTCGCAAGACCTTCAACCGCCCGAAGAAGCCGCCGCCCTGCTGCAAGCCGCGCTGCTCGACGAGCCTGCCGCGCTGGTGCGCGACGGCGGCGTCATCGCGCCGGGGCTGGACGCCGAGCTGGACGAGCTGCGCGCCATCTCCGGCAACTGCGACGCCTTCTTGCTGCAACTCGAAGCGCGCGAGCGCGAGCGCACCGGCATCGGCAACCTGCGTGTGCAGTTCAACAAGGTGCACGGCTTTTACATCGAGGTCACGCAAGGCCAGGCCGCCAAAGTGCCCGCCGACTACCGCCGCCGCCAGACGCTGAAAAACGCCGAGCGCTACATCACCCCCGAGCTGAAAGCGTTTGAAGACAAGGCACTCAGCGCGCAAGAGCGCGCCCTGGCGCGCGAAAAGTGGCTCTACGACCACCTGCTGCAAGAGCTGCAAACCCACGTGCCCCAGCTCACCCGCTACGCCCGCGCGCTGGCCACGCTGGATGCGCTCAGCGCCCTGGCCGAGCGCGCCGACACCCTCGGCTGGTGCGCACCCGAGTTCGTGCGCGAGCCGTGCATCGACATCCGCGGCGGCCGCCACCCCGTGGTCGAGGCGCGCCTGGCCGAAACCGGCGGCGGCGCCTTCATCCCCAACGACACGCAGCTCGGCCCCAAAGCCCGCATGCAGATCATCACCGGCCCCAACATGGGCGGCAAAAGCACCTACATGCGCCAGGTGGCGCTGATCGCCCTGCTGGCCAGCATGGGCAGCTGCGTGCCTGCCGCGCAATGCCGGCTCGGCCCGCTGGACGCCATCCACACCCGCATCGGCGCGGCAGACGACCTGGCCAACGCCCAGTCCACCTTCATGCTGGAGATGACCGAAGCCGCGCAAATCCTGCACACCGCCACCGCCCAGTCGCTGGTGCTGATGGACGAAATCGGGCGCGGCACCAGCACCTTCGACGGCCTGGCGCTGGCCGCCGGCATCGCCGCGCACCTGCACGACCGCGTCAGCGCCTTCACCCTGTTTGCCACGCACTATTTCGAGCTGACCGACTTCCCCGCCACGCACCACGCCGCCTTCAACGTGCACGTGGCCGCCGCCGACGCGGCCAGCAGCAGCGGCGACATCGTCTTTCTGCACGAGCTGCAACCCGGCCCCGCCAGCCGCAGCTACGGCATTCAGGTGGCGCGCCTGGCCGGCGTGCCCGCGCCCGTGGTCAGCCACGCCCGCCACGCCCTCGCCCGGCTGGAAGAAGGCGCCAGCCAGAGCCAGGCCCAGGCCGACCTCTTCGCCGCCCCCCCGCCCGAAGCGCTGCCCGCCGCGCCCAGCGCCCTAGAATCGGCCCTCGCCCACATCGACCCCGATGCCCTGAGCCCGCGCGACGCACTCGACGCGCTCTACCGCCTCAAGAAGCTCGCCGCGCCCGCCTGAGCACAGGCACCCCGCACGCCGCCCGAGCGCCTTTCGTCCCCCACACGCCACATGACCTACTGCTGCGCCATCAAGATCGACGCCGGCATGGTGTTCCTGTCCGACTCGCGCACCAACGCCGGCGTGGACGCCATCAGCACCTTCCGCAAAATGCTCGTCTACGAGCGCCCCGGCGACCGCTTCATGATCATGCTCTCGGCGGGCAACCTCTCCATCACCCAATCGGTGCGCGAGATATTGCAGGACGAAGCCGTCAAAGACACCGAAACGGGCGATCCCGTCACCATCTGGAACGCCCGCAGCATGTTCGACGCCGCGCGCGTGCTCGGCAGCGCCGTGCGCCACGTCAGCCAGCGCGACGGCGCCGCGCTGCGCCAGGCAGGGCTGGACTTCAACGTCTCGCTCATCTTCGGCGGCCAGATCAAGGGCGAAGGCATGCGCCTGTTCCTCGTCTACTCGGCCGGCAACTTCATCGAAGCCACCGCCGAGACGCCCTATTTCCAGATCGGCGAAAGCAAATACGGCAAGCCCGTGCTCGACCGCGTCATCACCCCCCGCACCCCGCTGGACGAAGCCGCCAAATGCGCCCTCATCTCGATGGATTCGACCATCAAGTCCAACCTCTCCGTCGGCCTGCCGCTGGACATGGCCGTCTATGAAGCCGGCCAGCTGCAAAGCGACCGCGTCATCTGCATCGACCACGACAACCCCTACTTCCAGATGCTGCACACCACCTGGGGCGAGCGCCTGCGCCAGGTGTTCGACAGCATCGAGCAGCCCCAGTGGAACGGCGGCCAGACCGACATCCCCCTGCGCGTGTCATCACCGCGCCACCCGCCGGTGCGAAAAATCGGCTCGTCGTCCGAGCGGGTGATTTGAGGTTCGGAGGACAGCCGGACTGCCTCATGCCAAGGACGCAAAGGATTCGCGAAGGACGCGAAAGAAACCGTTTTTTTGCAGTCTTGTAGGCTGGGTAGAGCGAAAGCGAAACCCAGCGTTCGGGCGCATCGGCTTGCCGGGTTTCGCTTCGCTCTACCCAGCCTACAAACAAAACAGTAGCTGCTTGCGCACGTTATAAAACATTTTCAAAATGAAAATCATATGAAAACGTTTTATAACGTACGCAAACAGCTATCATAATATTCAACCCTGCCCCATGACCGCCATCGTCTTCTCCCACGGCAACAGCTTCCCCGCCAGCACCTACCGCGTCATGCTCGACAGCCTGCGCGCACGCGGCTGGCAAGTCAGCGCCATCGAGAAATACGGCCACGACGCCGATTACCCCGTCACCGACAACTGGCCCCACCTCGTGCGCCAGCTTGCCGACTTTGCCCGCGCCCGCCAGCAGCAGGCCAGCGATGGCCAGCCGCCCTGGCTCGTCGGCCACTCGTTTGGCGGCATCCTCAGCCTCATGTGCGCCGCCACCCACCCCGGGCTGGCGCGCGGGGTCGTGCTGCTCGACTCGCCCGTCGTCAGCGGCTGGCGCGCGCGCAGCCTCAGCCTGGTCAAGCGCACCCCGCTGATGAAGCGCATCAGCCCCAGCCAGGTCAGCCGCCGCAGGCGCGACGAATGGGACGACCGCGAAGCCGTCTTCCAGCACTTTCGCGGCAAGAAAGCCTTCGCCCACTGGGACGAGCAAGTGCTGCACGACTACGTCGACCACGGCACCTTCGACACCGAAGGCCGCTGGCGCCTGGCCTTCGACCGCGAGGTCGAATCGCGCATCTACGACACCCTGCCCCACAACATCGAAAGCCTGCTGCGCCGCCACCCCCTGCGCTGCCCCGCCGCCTTCGTCGGCGGCCTGCAATCGGCAGAACTCAGACAAGTCGGCGGCATCGAAAGCACCCGCCGCATCATGCGCGGGCGCGTGCTCATGCTCGACGGCGGCCACCTCTTTCCCATGGAAAAGCCCCTAGCCACCGCCGCCGCCATCGAAGCCTGCCTGCGCGGAATGAAAGCTCCCCCCTGAGCCGCAGGCATGACATCCCCCCTGAGCCGCCTTCGGCGTCTTCCCCCCAGGGGGACAACGCTGGTGCTCGGTGCAAGCCCGAGCACGGCGTTCTGTAGCGGCCTGCTCCGCGGCCTTTGGAAAGGGCCTGCTGCGCGGCCCTGATCGGACCTATTGATTCGGCCTCGAAATGTCTCGATTTCCGTTCGGGCTGAACTTGTCGAAGCCCTTCGTTTCAATTTCCGTTCGGGCTGAGCTTGTCGAAGCCCTTCGACAAGCTCAGGGCGAACGGTTCAAACACCAACGTGCCGAATCCATAGTGCCGCACCACCGTCACCCGAGAGGAACCCGCCCCATGTCCCACGCCGGCCTCACCGCCCAGCCCTCCCCCTGGGTCTGGCGCTTTTCCGCGCTCATCGCCCCCGGCGCGCCCGTGCTGGACGTGGCCTGCGGGCATGGCCGCCACATGCGCTGGCTGGTCCAGCGCGGGCACGCAGCGACAGGGGTAGACCGCGATGCCGACGCCATCGCCGCCGCCCGCGCCTGGGGCAATGCCGTGCAGGCCGACATCGAAAACGGCCCCTGGCCCTTCGATGGCCAGCGCTTTGGCGCGGTCGTCGTCACCAACTACCTGTGGCGCCCGCTGCTGCCCACCGTGCTGAACGCGGTGGCACCCGGCGGCGTGCTGATCTACGAGACCTTTGCGCAAGGCAACGAGACGGTGGGCAAGCCCGCGCGCGCCGACTTTCTGCTGCGCCCCGGCGAGCTGCTGGCGCTGTGTGCGGGGCCAGACTGGCGCGTGGTGGCGTATGAAGACGGCTTCCTGACCCCGCCCGACCGTTTCGTGCAGCGCATCGCGGCGGTGCGGCTGGGGGTGGGCCGAGCCGAAGGCGAGCCGCCCGCGCGCTACCCGCTGTGATGCCAGCGCGTGACCACCTCGCGTGCATGGGTTGAAAACAGGCTCATGCAGAAGACGCAGAAGATGCAGCCCAAAAAGATCGGGGGTGCTTCTTTTGCGCCCTCTGCGTCCGGTTTCCGCGCGCAACCCGCATCATCCGCCAGCACCTACCCGGCACGCCACTCTGTGCACCCTGCGCCGCCGCCGCCCTGCACCATGGGCGTTTGGCGCATCGCGCATCAGGCCTCGAGCCATACACACGCTGCCATGCGGCCCGTGGCGCCCAGACGGGCCTGGTCGCGGCGGTAGGAAAACCAGCGCGTGGGCTGCGCCACGGTGCACCAGGCGTCGCTGCCGTCGTTGCCGTGGACGCCGCGCACGCCCAGTGCCGCCAGACGCAGGCGGGCCAGGGCGGGCAGATCGGCCAGGTATTTGCCGCCGGGGCCTGGCGCAAAGCAGGCGGCGGCAGCGGCGTGGGTGGCGGTGAAGGCCTCGCGCACCTCGGGGCCGACTTCGAACGCGCGCGGGCCAATGCACGGGCCCAGCCAGGCCAGCACATCGCCATCGTCATCACCATCGGTCGGGGCCAACGCACGCAGGGCGCGCACGGCTTCTTCCAGCACGCCGCCGGCCAGGCCGCGCCAGCCGGCATGCGCAGCGGCCACGGCGCTGCCCATGCGGTGCGCCAGCAGCACGGGCAGGCAGTCGGCCACCATCACGGTGCAGGCCAGGCCAGGCACCTGGGTGGCGGCGGCGTCTGCGGTGGCACCGTCGGCGGTGCCGGGCCGCAGGGTAAGCACGTCGCGGCCATGCACCTGCTGCATGAACACCGGGCGAGCGCCGGCCATGCCTTGTTGCAGCCGCTGGCGGTTGGCGGCCACGGCGGCGGCATCGTCGCCCACGTGGTCACCCAGGTTGAAGTGCTGGCGCGGCGCGGCGGATGCGCCGTCTGCCGCGCTGGTGCCGCGTGTGGTGAACAGCGCCCGCACGCCCGCAGGGGCGGGCCAGTCGGGCACCTGCCAGGGTGTGCCCTGCAAGGCGGGGGTCACTCGGCGTCCGGGCAGCGCTCGGGCTGCGCCTGCTGAAAGGCGGGCAGCTGCATGCAGGCGTCGAACACGCGCATGGTGTGCGGCAAGCCGCTCAGGTCGCAGTCGAAGCGCTGGGCGTTGAAGATTTGCGGCACCAGGCAGCAGTCGGCCAGCGTGGGCGCATCGCCGTGGCTGTAGGTGCCGGGCTGCTCGGCCAGGCGCGCTTCATAGGCCTGCAGGCCCACCTGCACCCAGTGGCGGTACCAGGTGTTCTTGGCGTCCTCGCCCACCCTCAGCTCATGGACCAGGTACTTGAGCACGCGCAGGTTGTCCAGCGGATGCAGATCGCACGCGATGACCTGCGCCAGTGCCCGCACCCGCGCGCGGCCCAGCGCGTCGGCGGGCAGCAGCGGGGGCTGGGGATGGGCTTCGTCCAGGTATTCGATGATGGCCATCGACTGCGTGAGCCGCTGGCCGCCGGGCAGCTCCAGCAGGGGCACGAGCTGCTCGGGCGAGAGCGCCGCAAAGCCCGGCTGGCGCTGATCGCCCCTGGCCAGATGCACGGGCACGTAGTCATAGGCCAGCCCTTTCAGCGCCAGCGCGATGCGCACGCGAAAGGACGCGGAAGAGCGGAAGTAGTTGTGCAGCTTCATGGCGGGCCACTATAGCGCCCGGCCCGTGTCGTCAGGCGTGTTTGAAGCGCGACACCGGCACCCCCCCGGTATTCACGCTGAACGCCCAACGCCCAACCCCCATCAGCGCATCGGCTGCCCACCCACCGGCGTGTTGTAGGTCGGCGCGGGAGCGGGGGGCGGCGGTGGCGGCACGTTGGCCACGTCGGCGCGCTCGGCCAGGAAGATCTCCACTCGGCGATTCTGCGCGCGGCCTGCGTCGGTGCTGTTGCTGGCCACCGGCTCGCGCGAGCCATGGCCTTCGGTGCGGATGATGCGCGCGTCGGCGCCGCGCGCGACCAGGTAGTCGCGCACGCTGTTGGCGCGCGCCACGGACAGAGGGTTGTTGATGGCGTCGGTGCCGGTCGAGTCGGCATGGCCGACGATGAAGACCTCGGTGCCCGGCTGCTGGCCCAGGCCCTGGGCAAACTGGTCGAGGATGGGGCGCAGGCTGGGCTGGATGTCGGCGCGGCCCGTGGCGAAGGAGATGTCGTTGGGGATGTGCAGCTTGAGCTGGTTGTCGGGCGTTTGCGTCACCTGCACGCCGGTGCCGGCGGTGGCCGCCTGCATTTGCTGGCGCTTGTTTTCCATGTAGCGCGACCAGGCGTAGCCGCCTAAAGCGCCCACGCCCGCGCCAATGGCAGCGCCCCGGCCATCGCCGACGATGCCGCCTGCGGCAGCGCCCACGCCCGCACCAATGGCGGTGTTGCGCTGGGTTTCGGTCATGCCGGCGCAGCCGGCCACCAGCACGGCGGCAGCTGTGGCGGTGGCAAGCAGCGCGGTGCGGCTGCGGGGAAAAGTGGGGGTCTGGGTCATGGTGTGTCCTTTCTTGTGTGGCGGGTGTTTCCGCAAGGGTGCGGCGTCAATCTAACGTTGGCCCTCGCCGGCCGTCTGTAGGACGCCAGCGCGATACGTGTTCAGTCTGGCTGCGAAGCCTTCACCAGTTTCGTCAGCAGGGCCAGGAAATGCTGCTGCTCGTCCGCCGACAGGGGCGCGAGCAGGCGCTGCTGCACGGCCTGCACCCCGCCGGTCATGCCGTGCATGACGGCCCGGCCCTCGGCGGTGAGGTGCAGCAGCTTGCGGCGGCGGTCGGCGCTGCCGCGTTCGCGCCGCAGCCAGCCTTTGGTCAGCAGCCGGCCAATGACGGAGCCGATGGTGGCCGCGTCCAGCGCCACGCGCTGCGCCAGCGTGATCTGGTCGATGCCCGGCGCGCCGGCCAGCACGCTCAGGATGGCGAACTGCACCGGCGTGGCGTCGAAGGCAGCGGTTTCCTCGGCGAAGATCGCCGCCGAAATCTGGTGCGCGCGGCGGATGAGGTGGCCGGGCGCGTGCTCGAAAGGGAAACGGTCGGACATGGCGGCGGCAAGTGTAGTGTCGCGACACTGGTGTGCCGCCCTCGCCTGCGGGAACACGTTCTAAACTCTGCCCACCTATGCAGCCGCGCCACCTCATTCAGCATTGCCGCGCCTGCGGCACCCCTGTGGTGAACCGCGTGCCGGACGACGGCGACACGCGCGAGCGTGCCGTGTGCCCGGCCTGCGGCACCATCCATTACGTCAACCCCCTGCTGGTGGTGGGCACCGTGCCTTACCTGGGCGATCGCGTGCTGCTGTGCCAGCGCGGCATCGAGCCGCGCCACGGCAAGTGGACGCTGCCCGCCGGCTTCATGGAGATGGGCGAAACCCTGGCGCAGGGCGCCTTGCGCGAAACGGCGGAAGAAGCCGGTGCCACCATCGCGCTGGGCCCGTTGTTTGCCACCATGAGCGTGCCGCGCGTGGGCCAGGTGCATGTGTTCTACCTGGCGCGCATGCAGGACGAGCACTCTGCCGGCTTTGGCCATGAGACGCTGCAAACGCGCCTGTTCACCGAGGCCGAGGTGCCCTGGGACGAGATCGCCTTCACCACCGTGCGCGAGACGCTGCGGCACTTCTTTGCCGATCTGCACCGGGGCCAATGGGGCTTTCACGATGAAGACATCTGAGCGCCTGCGCGCACGCCGCGCCGCGCCCACCCGGCCACGGAACCGCTGATGCGCACCCCGACGCTCGCGGTGTTACAGCCGGGGCAGGCGTTTCCGCCCATCGACGCGGCCTGGGACGCGCAGTCGCCCGCGCCGGGGCTGGTGGCCGCAGGCGGCACGCTGGACGTGCCCACGCTGCGCGCGGCCTATGCCGCCACCATCTTCCCCTGGTACAGCGAAGGCGAGCCGCTGCTGTGGTGGAGCCCCGACCCGCGCATGGTGCTGCCCGTCAGCGGCTTTCGCCTGCACCGCTCGCTGCGCCGCGTGCTGGCGCGCTTTCGCGCCACGCCCGGCTGCGAGCTGCGGGTGAACACCGCCTTCGACCAGGTGATGGCCGCCTGCGCCCAAGCGCCGCGCCCCGGTCAGGACGGCACCTGGATCAGCGCCGACATGCGCGCCGCCTATGGCGCGCTGCACCGCGCGGGCAGCGCGCACAGCGTGGAGACCTGGATGCACGGCGAGCTGGTGGCGGGCCTGTACTTCGTCGGCATCGGGCAGGCGGTGTTTGGCGAATCCATGTTCACCCGCGTGCCCGACGGCTCGAAAATAGCCCTGGCCGCGCTGGTGGCCATGTGCCGTGCGCAGGGGCTGCCGCTGATCGACTGCCAGCAGAACACGCAGCACCTGGCTTTCATGGGCGCACGCGAGATGCCGCGCGCCGCCTTCGCGCGCGAAGTGGCCCGCCTCGGCGCCGCGCCCGCGCCGGATTGGCAATTCGAAACCGTATACTGGAACGCGTTGTTGCCCCCCCGCCCCGAGCCCCTTTGACGCACCTCAAGGACCTTCCGCTACAGGCGTTGCAGTTCTACGCCACCGCGCCCTACCCTTGCAGCTACCTGCCCGGCAGGCAGGCGCGCTCGCAGGTGGCCACGCCCAGCCACCTCATCAACCACGACACCTACACCGGCCTCGTGCAAAGCGGCTTTCGCCGCAGCGGCATGTTCACCTATCGCCCGCACTGCGACAGCTGCACCGCCTGCATGCCGCTGCGCGTGCGCGCCGCCGAATTCACCCCCGACCGCAGCCAGCGCCGCGCCCGCGCGCGCCACGGCCAGCTGCAGGTGCGCGTGCTCAAGCTGTGCTACGTGCCCGAGCATTACCAGCTCTATCTGCGCTACCAGGCGGGCCGCCACACCGGCGGCGGCATGGACCAGGACAGCGTGGACCAGTACACCCAGTTCCTGCTGCAAAGCAACGTCAACTCGCGCCTGGTGGAGTTTCGCGAACCCGGCTGCGTCGACACGTCCGGCGCGCTGCGCATGGTCTCCATCGTTGACGTGCTGGGCGATGGCCTCTCCGCCGTCTACACTTTTTACGAACCCGATGGCCGCGCCAGCTACGGCACCTACGGCGTGCTGTGGCAGATCGAGCAGGCGCGCGCGCTCGGCCTGCCCTACGTCTACCTGGGCTACTGGATCGAGGGCAGCGACAAGATGGCCTACAAGGCGCGCTTTCGCCCCGTAGAGCGGCTCGTGGGCAAGCACTGGCTGGCCAGCGCCTGACGCCCTGTTCACCTGTTCGCCCACTACCTCATTGCCATGCGCCGCTCACGCCCCGACGCCCACGCCACGCCCACCATTCAGGTGATCGAGCGCATGTTCTCGCTCATCGACGTGCTGGCCTCGCGCACCGACCCCATGTCGCTGAAAGACATCAGCGAGCAGACCGGCCTGCACCCGTCCACCACCCACCGCATCCTGAACGACCTGGCCGTGGGCCGCTTCGTTGACCGGCCCGAGCCCGGCACCTACCGCCTGGGCCTGCGCCTGCTGGAGCTGGGCAACATCGTCAAGGGCCGGCTCGACGTGCGCGACGCCGCCATCGCCCCCATGCGCGAGCTGCACCGCCTGATCCAGCAGCCGGTGAACCTCAGCGTGCGCCAGGGCGACGAAATCGTCTACATCGAGCGCGCCTACAGCGAGCGCTCGGGCATGCAGGTGGTGCGCGCCATTGGCGGGCATGCGCCGCTGCACCTCACGTCCACCGGCAAGCTCTTTCTGGCCCACGACGAGCCGCAGCGCGTGCGCGCCTACGCCACGCGCACGGGCCTTGCCGGCCACACGCGCAACAGCATCACGCAGCTGACCGCGCTTGAGCGCGAGCTGGTCGGCGCGCGGCAATCGGGCGTGGCGCGCGACAACGAAGAGCTGGAAATGGGCGTGCGCTGCATGGCCGCCGGCATCTACGACGACCAGGGCAAGCTGGTGGCCGGCCTGTCCATCTCCGCCCCCGCCGACCGCCTGGACGACGGCTGGCTGCCCAAGCTGCAACAAACCGCCGAACACATCTCCACGGCCTTGGGCAATCCGTCAGTGGCTTAGAGATATGGTCAATCCCATAAATACGCCGACAGTGTTTTGGCTGTTGGCTCCTTCCCCCGCTGGGGG
>JAUNTQ010000143.1 GCA_030538605.1 Pseudomonadota bacterium | reverse complement strand
GTTGGCCCCCACCCCAACCCTCCCCCAGCGGGGGAGGGAGCAAGAGACGTTTGATCATTTGTGCGTTTGGATATGAAAAATAATAGCTGCTTGCGTACATTTTAAAATGTTTTCAGATAGTTTTATTACTGAAAACATTTTAAAACGTACGCAAGCAGCTACTGAAAAAAACCGTTCCTACCCAACGCAAATCGTCAGCGCAGCGGCGGGGGCGTCATCCAGGCGGAGATGGCTTGCGACACGCGCGAGCCTTCGTCGTGGGTTTTCAGCGCGGCAAGAAACGCGTCCACCGCGTCGGCGGCGGCGCGCTGGGGGTGGGCGCCTGCGGCCCAGGTGCGCGCCATGGCCTGCAAGGCCTGCCGCGTGTTGCGCGACCAGGCACCGCCCAGCGGGTCTTCCGCGTCGCCCATGAGCTTGACGCAATAGAGGCGGCGCGCCGCGTCGCTGTGCGACACCAGGCCCAGCACGGCGCGCGCGGCACGGTCGAACGCGGTGGCGCCCAGCGGGCCGCGGCTGTCGGGCTGCGCGTGCCAGGCACACAGGTATTCGATCGGCCCCATCGCGCGCGTGCCCGCGCCCAGCGTGGTGGCGCCCCAGGCGGCGTGCCGGCCCGAGGGCAGACGCCCGCTTTGCAGCGCCAGCACCAGCGTGTCGGCCACCGCCGCCTGCGCCGGTGCATCGCCGTGCTCGCCCACGCGGCACAGCACCTGCAAGAACGCGGGATAAAGCGCATCGCCCAGCGACAGGCACAGCCGCTCCATCCAGCGCACGCGCTCTTCGGGCGTGGGCAGGTGGGCGCAGCCTTCGATCAGAACCTCTGCCGCGCCTGACCAGTCAGGCTCGGCGCGGGGCACCAGGGGGGCAGGGGGGGTGTGCGTCATGCGTCCATTTTCGCGGACGTGGCCCGCTTGCCAAGGCAGGGGGCGCGCAAGCGGCCAGGACGCGGAACCCAGACAAGCGGGACGGGCAAGGCAGGTGCCCGGGCGGCTCAGCGCTCGAACAGGCAGGCCAGAAAGCGGGCTTGCAACTGGCTGGCGGAGTCGCCGCTGGCGGAGGGCACGGTGAGCAGGCGGGCGTCTTGCGCGCCGCTGCCGGTGAAGCCGAACGCTTCGGCCACGTTGCCGGCAACCGCCGCAGGCCGCGCACCGGCCCAGCCACCGGCGACCGGCGGCAGGCCGACGGGCAAGGAGGTAAGGGGGGCAAAAGAGCTCATGGCGGTGTGAAGGTGATCAGATGGGTCAGGAATGACGTGAGAGGAATGTTACGCCTCGCCACCGTTGCGCGCCACTAGGAACGTTCCTAGCTGATGTGCACAAGTTGGCATGTCGCGGCACCCTGAAATATTCAGTTTCAGTAGCAATCAACGCATGTATATCGTGCGCCATCTCTCTTTTTCTCCTGAAAATCAGTCCCCCTAGTAACGATCCTAGGTCACCCATCGCATCGCCGCAGCGCACGCGCTGGCCCCAGGCCCCGGCAGGCCTTTCACCGCATCAAGGACTGCACCTGCGTGAGTAGGTTCGGCAGCAGCGCGGCCAGCTGGTCGAGCAGCGTCTGCACCAGCGTGCCCAGCATGACGAGCCACACCAGCACGGCGGCCAGGCCCTTGAGCGACATGGAGATGGAGATCAGGTTGAGCTGCGGGGCGTAGCGGTTCATCAGCCCCAGTGACAGGTCGATGGCGTACAGCACCACCAGCGCGGGCGCGGCCATCATGAAGGTCAGGCCCGCAAAGTGGGCAAAGGCCGTCTCGAACAGCGCCACGCCCACGCCCTTGATCGACAGGCCCGGCTGCGCCAGCGGCCAGAGCACGAAGCTCTCCATCAGCACGCCCACCCACAGCATCAGCCCACCGGCGGCCATGAACACGAACACCGCCAGCCGCCCCAGAAAAGCCCCGCTGACCGAGGTCTGCCGCCCCGACAGCGGATCGACCACCTGCGCCTGTCCCATGCCGCTGGCACCGTCCACCACCTCGCCCGCCGCCGCAAACGCCCAGAGCACCGCCGCCAGCAGCATGCCCAGCGCCAGGCCGATGAAGGCCTCGCGCGCGAACAGCCCGATCCAGTCGCCCACGCCGAACGGGTGCACGTTCACCATCGGCTGCATGGCCAGCGTGATGACGCCGAACGACAGAAAGATGGCCCCGCGCACCATCTGCGGCACCGTGTCCTGCGCCAGAATGGGCAGCAGCAGGAACGCCAGCGCAAACCGCGTCGAAGCCAGCGCCGCCAGCAGCGCCAGATCCCCCAGATTGCCCGCCGCCAGAAACGCCTCACCCACGGCAAGCCCTCTCAAAAGGCCGCGGAGCAGGCCACGCCAGGGCGGGCTTTTCCCGGAAGGTCATTTCTTGACTAAAGCGGGAAACTCCGTCATCACCCGATCCGCAAACTGGTACAGCGAGCCGCCCAGCAGCGAGGCGGTGATGAAGATGGTGATGACGATGGCGAAGAACTTCAGCGCGTATTGCAGCGTCTGCTCCTGAATCTGCGTGGCCGCCTGGATGAGGGCGATCAGCAGCCCCACCAGCGCCGCCACCACCACCGGCGGCGCCGACAGCAGCAGCACCAGCCACAGCGCCTGATACACCAGTTGAATGGCTTGACTGTCCAGCATGATGCGCTCTCAATAAGATAGAACCAGGCCGTGCGAGAGCTTGACCCACCCGTCCACCAGCACGAACAGCAGCAGCTTGAAGGGCAGCGAGATGGTGGTGGGCGACAGCATCATCATGCCCATGGCCATGAGGATGTTGGCCACGATCAGGTCGATGATGAGAAAGGGCAGAAAGATCAGAAACCCGATCTGGAACGCCGCCGACAGCTCGCTCACGGTGAAGGCGGGCACCACGATGACGAAGTCGCGCTCGGTGAGCTGCGCGGCGCGCTCGGGGCTCAGGTTGCGCTGCGCGGTTTTCAGGAAGAACGCGCGCTGCGCGGGGGTGGAATGCTTGACGAGAAAGTCGCGCAGCGGCTCTTTGGACGCATCGGCCACCGCCATCAGGCCCTCGGTGCTGCCGCCGGGGTTTTCCACCGCGCGGGCGCGCTCGGCCATGTCCATGCCCACGGGCAGCATCACGTAGATGGTGAGCACCAGCGCCATGCCGTTCAGCACCACGTTGGGCGGCACCTGTTGCAGGCCCAGCGCGTTGCGCAGCAGGCTGAGCACCACGATGATCTTGGTGAACGAGGTGACCATCACGCCCACGAAGGGCGCCAGCGCCACGACGATGACCGTGATGAGTGCGGAAGAGGGGGTGAATTGCGTCAGATCCATGGCGGGTTGCGCGCGGGGCGCACGCCAGGCAGGCGGCGCGCCCAGGAAAAAGGAATTAGGAGCCGATGGTCGATGCCGCCACGGGACACGGGAGGAAATGCAAGGCTTTTCTTCTTTTTTGATAGCTGTTGGCGCTTATTTTGCACGCGCCATCGGCTATTTTTATGACAAAACGTAAGCGTCCTCGTCTTCGCCTCCGTGGCGGGCGGGCGGGGGCTGCTCACTGGGTGGCGGGCCTGCCGGCGCGCCGCCTTCGGCGGGCCCATCCACGCGCAGCCCGCAGCCCTGGCCCAGCGGCAGCAAGGCGCCTTGCGCCAGCACGCGTGCCGTGCCTGCCGCGCGCAACTCGGCGGCCCAGGGCTGGGGCACGGGCCAGTGAAACGCCAGGCCCGCGCGGGCAAAGCCCAGCCAGTGGTCCAGCGGCACGCGCACGCGCGCGGCGAGCAGCACTTCACCAGCCACCTCGCTGCCCGCTTGCGCAGGCGGCGGTGTGTCAGCGCCCTGGCTCACCGACAGGCGCTGGGCGTGCAGATCAAGCCGGGCCGGGCAGTCGGGCCATTGGCCAGTCACATCGCGCAGGCGCACTGCCCAGCGGCCCAACGAGGCGGGCAACCACAAAACGTCGCCCGGCATCAGCGCAGCCACGGCTTCGGGCGCAGCGGTGTCCAGCTGCACCTCGGCCGTCACGCTTTCCCACGCCAGACCGGGGGCGCGCAAGGCATCGGGCGGGGCGGTGAGCAAGGCGCCGGGGGGCAGGCAAAGGCGCGTGCCGGGCGGCGCAAGGGCAGGGTCGCGCACCACCGCGTGGCAGACCGCGGGCGCCGCCTGCGTGACCACCGGGGCCGGGTCCCACGCGGCGCGCAGCCACTGCTCCACGGCGGCGATGAGCGGCTCGGCCCGCGCCAGGCGCAGCACCTGTGCCGCGCCACCGGTACCTGCACCCGCACCGGCCGCAGGCTCGGGCGGCAGCCACAGGCTGAGCAGGCGCCCCCCCACCGCACCGGCATACAGCCAGCCCGCCTCGGGCACGGGCGCAGCCGCAGTGGATGCCGCAGGGAAGGCGCAAGGCGCGGCCGCCTGCGGCGCGTCAGTCGAATCAGGAGCACTCATGTCTGGGGCGAGTGTGGCGCACGCGGGCGTGCCTGCCAGCTAGGAACGTTACCAGGGGGCATTACCAGCAGCGGCCCTGGCAATAGGTAGTGTTCCTAGGGGAGTCGTGCCAGCTAGGCACCACGCGGCATGGTCAACACAATGCGGGCATCTGCTCACTTCCGTATGACTTTACGGTACCGGGGCCAGATGCGCGTTGTCCGGTGCCCGCAGGGGCCGAACCGTCCCTGCGGCCTGTGGCCGCTGCTGTTGAACCGAACTGTAAAGGTGCTTTCATCATGGTCGCCATTTCTCCCACCTCCGCAGCAGCGGGCGCCTTCGCGGGCGCCGCCGGCGGTGCCCAAGCCGTCACCGTCCAACGCGGCGACACGCTCTCGTCCATCGCGGCGCGCAACGGCGTGTCCTTGCAGGCACTGATTGGCGCCAACCCGCAGATCGCCAACCCCAACCACATCTACCCGGGCGACAGCATCAGGGTGCCAGGCGGCATGGGCGGTGCGGCGGCAACACCGGCGGGATCCGGGCCCACCACCGCCGCGCGCAACGGCTCAGCCCCCGCCAGCATGGGCCTGAGCCAGAGCGGCCTGAACTTCATCAAAAGCCACGAGGGCCTGCGCACCACCGCCTACAAGGACCCCGTGGGCATCTGGACCATCGGCTACGGCCACACCGGCACGGCCAAGCCCGGCCAGCGCATCACCGAGGCGCAGGCCGAGCAGCTGCTGCGCCAGGACGTGGGCTGGGCCGAAAACGCCGTACGCCAGAACGTCAAGGTGCCGCTCACGCAGGGGCAGTTCGATGCGCTGGTGAGCTTCACCTTCAACTGCGGCGCAGGCGCGCTGAAAAGATCCACGCTGCTGGCCAAGCTCAACGCCGGCGACTATGCCGGCGCACAGGCCGAGCTCCCCAAATGGAACAAGGGCGGCGGCCGCGTGCTGCCCGGTCTGGTGCGCCGCCGCGCCGACGAGGCGGCGATGTTCGGCAACCGCGCGCCCGGTGGCACCCAGCTGCAACCGGCCCCGGCGGCACCCGCCACCCCGGCGCGCACCCACGTCGTGAAGAACGGCGACACCCTGAGCAGCATCGCGCAGCAGCGTGGCGTGTCTTTGCAAGCATTGATCGGCGCCAACCCGCAGATCCGCAACCCC
>JAUNTQ010000024.1:374-37520 GCA_030538605.1 Pseudomonadota bacterium | reverse complement strand
GCGCTCTCGCGAGCCGGGTTGCTGGGTTTCGCCTTCGGCTCTACCCAGCCTACGAAGATGTGTGCATACACAAGCCCGGCCGGGCAAGGAGCCAACAGCCCGAGCGTCTGTCGATTTATCCGTGGGATGGACCATGGATAGCTTGTTCTTCCCGCTGCACCTGCAAGGCCCGCAGCCCGTAGTGCGCAAACCACAGCGACGAGAAGGTGAACACCAGCGTGTGTACCCAGATGGCCAGCGGGACCAGCAGCCAGAACAGCGCCGCAAACAGCAGGCCCGACATCCACATCAGCCCAGGTGCCGCGCCCAGCCAGCCGCAGGCCATGCCCATCAGCAGCAGCGGCACGCGGTGCGCGCGCATGAGGGCGCGGCGCTCATGCGCGCTGGCGTGCTCGGCCAGCGCGTCGAACGCCAGCACGCGGCAGGCCAGCCAGCCCCAGATGAGCGGCGGCAGCACCAGCACCAGCCCGGGCACCAGCCACAGCGGCAGGGTCAGCACGAAGGCCGCGCCCGCCAGCGCCGACGCGCCCAGCGACACCCCCACCGATGCCCACACCGACGCCCTGCCCCGCCGCGCCAGCCCGGCAAAGCGGCGCACGGCCACCCGCCGCAGGGCCACCGGGGCCACGATCAGCGACACCAGCAGCAGCGCCAGCACCACGATGGCCGGCACGCTGAGCGCCAGCAGCATCAGCACGCCCAGCGCCATGCGCTGAAAACCGCCGCCCGCCCAGCGGCTCCACCAGTCCGACCGCATCAACGTGGCCGACAGCAGCCGGTCGGCCGCAGCCAGCAGCGCATCGCCCCAGACATGCGCCACGCCCGCCACCAGCGCCAGCAAGATGGCCAGCGGCAGCAGCGTGAGCGCCAGCATGCGCGGGCGCAGCGTGTCGGCCAGCGCGCGCCAGAAAGCGTCAAGCACCGCGCGGGGCATGGCCCTTACGCCCGTCCCGCCAGGCGCTTGAGGCCCAGCCACTGCTGCGCCCAGAAGCTGCGCCCGTAGTCGCGCCCCGCGAGCTGGTCGCCGATGCCGGTGGCGTCCAGGCCGGGGCGCCAGTCGGCGCTTTTGAACAGCATGTCCCACCACGGAAACAGCACGCCGTAGTTGCCGCCGTAGGGGCTGAGGGGCGTGCTGCCCGGCGCGTGGCCCAGCGCGATGGCGTGGTGGCGGCGGTGAAAGCTGGGGCTGACCAGCAGGCGGTTGCCCACGCGGCCCCACGACCAGCGCAGGTTGGCGTGGTGCAGGCTTTCCAGCAGCTGGGTGACGGCCACCAGCGCCACGAACTGCGCGGGGGCCACGCCGATCAGGATGGCAGCCAGGACGAAGACCGCATCGGTGATGACCGAATCGAGCAGGTGGTTGCGGTTGTCGCTCCACATCGTCATCTGCCGCTGGCTGTGGTGCACGGCGTGCAGCTGCCACCACCAGTGCCAGCGGTGCTGCGCGCGGTGCACCAGGTAGCCCAGCAGGTCGAACACCACCAGGTAGATCGCAAAGCTGACCCACGCGCGCTCGGTCACGCCGGGCCAGAGCTGGTCGATTTGCAGCGTGGGCAGGCCGTGCGCGCGCAGCCAGCCGATGCCGTGCAGCAGCCAAGCCTGCGCGGTGAAGAACATCACCAGCTTGAACACGCCCAGCCGGTGAATGAGGGTGTAGACCACGTCCACCCGAATGGCGCGGCGGTCGCTCACGCGCTCCACCGGCCACAGGCGTTGCAGCGGGCCGATCACCAGCACCAGCACCGCGATCTGCAGCATCCCCACCAGCAGCCAGCCCGCCGCCACGTAGCCGTCTTCCAGCAGGTTGCCCATGCCCAGGGCAAAAGCCAGCGGCACGATGCAGGTCTCGAACAGCCACTGCTGGGCGGTGGCGAAGGTGTCGGTCAGGGTGTCGAACATGGGGGGTCAAAGGAAATGACGAATGACCTTGCCGCTGCGCGGCAGCAATGACAAATGACCCAGGCCGTGCGCACGCCGCACGCGCTTCGCCATGTGTCGTGTGTCATGGGGCATTGACGCGCAGCGAAGCCATTCGTCATTCATGTGCGCGAATCCAGTCCTGGTAATCAGGGTGCTCGCGCAGGGTCTTGAAGCAGAAGTTGCGGCTTTTCAGCCCTGTGATGAGCGGCTCCAGCACGGCAGGTGCCCACGGGTCTTGCCGCGACCAGATGCCCAGGTGCGCCATGAGGATGTCGCCGTTGCGGATGCCCGCCAGCGCTTTTTTCAGCAGCGCCGCGTTGGGGTATTTGTCGCTGGGCAGCTCGTCGCCCAGAAAACCGGCACTGGCCCAGCCCACGTGCCGGTAGCCGCACCCCTCGGCGGCAGCCAGCAGCGCGGGCGAGGTCTTGCCGCCTGCGGCGCGAAACAGCGGCAGCGGCTTTTGTTGCGTGATCGAAGCCAGCCGGTCGCTGGCCAGGCGCAGGCTTTCGCAATACTGCGCCGCTGACCACGTCAGGTTCTTGCCCGCCTGCGGCCCCGCCGATGGGCGAATGCGAAAGCGCACCGCGCCGCCCGGCTGCGCAGGCGGCACATCGGCGCGCCAGTAGTCGTGCGTGAAGGTGTGCGAGGCAAACGCATGCCCCTCGCCAGCGCGCGCCTTCCACCACGGTGCCCAATGCGCACCCAGCGTGCCGTCGCCCTGCTGCGTGCGCTCATGCGCGGCAAAAAAGGTCACGCGCACGTTCTGGCGCGCCAGCACGTCGGCAATCAGCGGCGCCACGCCCATGTGGCCCGTGTCGAAGGTGAGGTACACCGGCTTGCATGCATCAGAAGCATTCTGGGCATTTGCGACTGAAAATAAAGCGCTGACAGCTATAAAAACAAAAGCAAACGGCACACGCATCACCAGCGCCTCACTGCCTTGCCGCATGGTCAAGCGTCCACACCCCATGCGGCGACTTGCCCACGCGCACCTGGTGCACCACCTTTCGCGTGCGCGTGTCGATCAGCGTCAGCCGCCCGGCCCAGCGCGAGCCGACCATGATGAGCGTGCCATCGGCAGAGATGTCCATGCAGTCCGGCCCCGAAGGCGCGGGCATGCTGTACACCGGTGCCAGCGCGCGGTAGTCGATCTTGGTGATGGTGTTGGCCACGCGGTTGCTCACATACACATGCTGGCCGTCGCCCGCTGCGCGAAAGGCGTGCGCGCCCTTGCCGGTGGCGATCTTCTTCACCAGCTCGGGCGCTTTGCCGCCCGCCACGTCGTAGACCTCCACCCCGTCGCCGCCGGTCAACCCCAGCAGCAGGTGCCTGTCGTCGGGCGTGACGAACACGTCGGCGGGCAGCGGGCCGGTTTTCACGCGGTGCGTGAGCGTTTGCGTGGGCAAGTCGATCACCACCAGCTCGTTGCTGTCCTGCATGCTCACCCAGACCGTGGTGCTGCGCGTGTCGATCCACAGGTGGCTGGGCGTGCGGGCCGTGGCAATGCGCTTGATCAGCGTGGGCTGGTGGCCGTCCCAGCTGTAGATGTCCACGTGGTTCAGCCGGTTGGCGGCAGTGACGAACCACTTCATGTCGGGCGAAAAGCGCAGGTGATACGGATCGAGGATGCCGCGCAGCGTGCGCTGCACCTCGGCCGTGCGCGGGTCGATGAAAGTCAGCGAATCGCTGCCCGCGTTGGCCACGATGACCGACTTCTCGTCCGGCGTCAGATACAGGTGGTGCGGCTCCTTGCCGGTGGGAATGCGCTTGGTCTCGGTCCACGTCACCGCATCGATCACGCTCACGTCGCCATCCAGCGAATTGAGCACGAACACCGGCGCCCGCCCGGGCGCAGACGCCCTCACCTGGCCCGGCCATGCCAGCACGGCAGCCGCCAGGCCCAGCCAGCGCCGCCGCGTGGCAGCCACCCCAAAAAAAGCCGAAAGCGATGCCATGGCAGCCACCTGTTTCCGAGAGCGTGTTCACGAAGGCACCGCAGTGTAGTCGGCCACCCATGCCGCTCGGCATCAAGTTCAGGCAGGCACATGCCAAGCACGAGAAGCGTTTCACCTCAACATCAAGAAAACAACTAAGTCACAACAAGTCACTTTTTTTGCATTAAATTCGTCTTCTACATACTATGGGCAGCACACCCCCTGCCCTACGGTGCAGGTTCTGCGGCCTCGTCAAGGGCACGCTGTGCCGTCTTCTGCCTGCCGGCTCCGTGGCGGGCCATTCATCGACAGTTCAAAGTCAAACAAGGAAGGTTTTTCATGAAATCGCGCTTTTTGCGCGCCTGCGGCCTGGCGCTCGCCGGCAGCGCCTTCAGCGGGGCCGCGCTGGCGGCCCTGGGGCTGAACCACGCGTTCAACCCCTCCACCGTGGTGGCGGGCCAGCCGGCCACGCTCACCGTCAACCTCATCAACCAGAACGACACGGCCGCCAGCGGCACCGCGCTGGCCGTGCCGCTGGCGGGCCTGACCGTGACCAACGCCCAGACCAACTGCGGCAGCGGCACCGCCACCTTGCAAGGCAGCAACCTGCAACTGACGGGCGGCACCGTGCCCGCCCGCGTCGGCACCACGGCCGGCGCCTGCACCATCACGGCATAGGTATCTACACATCCGCATTTGAAGGCCCCGGCCCCAAGCCACGAACCTGGCGCGTGAGCTGGGCGATCTCCGCAGGTGAGTAATGCTCCAGCGTCTCATTCATCACGAACAGCATGTACATGCCCGCCAGCAAAGCGCTGGCCGTCACGGGTCTGGCGCGTTTCATCTGCCTGCCCGACAGGCGAGTGAGCAGCTGCCGCGTGTGCTCGGCTTGCTCACCGCTTGCGCGCATCAGACGCCACGCCAGCGCGCACGCCTGCGACGCCAGCAGCAATCGCTTGAAGATCGCTGGGCCGCTTTCTTGCTCCCAGTGCTCCACCTGCTGGCCCGCCGATTTCAGCAGCTTGAAGTACGACTCGATGCGCCAGCGCCAGTAGTACCACAGCGCCAGCGTGCTGGCTCCCACCGATTCATCCTCGTTGCTGAGCAAGTACCACTGGGCCAGCACCCGGCCCGCGCTGTCGCGTACCTGGCTGAGCACAAGCCGCGCCGCCAACGGCTGGCCCTTGCGCGCGGGCAGGCGCTTGCCTTGGCGCTGCGTGCTGCGGGTCGTGCAGCGCGGGTGACCGGCGGCACCATTCCCGCCCTGGGCAGTTGCACGCTCACCTTCAACGTCACCCCTGTCGATCCCAACGCCTACCTCAGCGCCAACCTCGACAACACCATCGCCGTGGGCGGCGTCACCGCCGACAACGGCGGGCGCAACACCGCCGCGTTTTCAGGCCGTGTAAACCTGCGCACCGGCGCGCAAATCGTCAAGAGCTTCGATGCCAACCCGGTGAACCACAACGGTACATCCACCTTCAGGTTGGAAATCCGCAACTTCAACAGCACGACCCTGACCCCCATCACCTTCACCGACAACCTGCCGGCGGGCGTGGTGGCCACGGGTATTTCCTCCGGTGCCAGCAACAACACCTGTGGCGGCACGGCCACCGTCGCGTCGGACAGCGGATCGGTTACCTACACCGGCGGTTCGCTGGATGGCGCACCCAGCACCGAAAATTATTCAAGCTGCTTCATCCGGTTCACCTACCGGGGTGAGAACGTCGGCAGCACCCCATCACCCGCACCAACGGCGTCAGCAACCTGGGCGCGCCCAACTTTGGCGGCGTGGTGCCCAGCGTGGCGGGTGACAGCGTCGTCATCAACCCCGGCGGCCCCGGCCCTGGCGGCGGCGTGAGCGCCACCAAGACCTTCAACGGCACGCAACGCCTGAGCACCACCAACATCGCCGTGCAGACCAACACCTTCCCCATGGTCATCACCTTGCACAACTCGGCCGTGCAGCCCGCCACCATCGTCTGCCTGACCGACGACCTGAAGCTGATCGACGACCTGAAGCTGATGCGCCCGACCAACAGCACCACCCCCAGCACCGCCTTCCGCGTCAATGGCAATACCGACAACACCTGCGGCAGCAGCGTGGGGGTGTCTGGCGACAACGCCGTCATCACCGTGACCGGCGGCACCGTGCCTGCGCGCTCGGGCACCATCAACGGCACCTGCACCATCACCGTGCCGGTACGCATCAGCGGTGATGCCACCGCCAACAGCTGGCATCGCAACACCCTGGGTTACAGCACCACCGCCCCGGTCGGCGCAAGCCCCAACGCCCTGGTCACCCGCATCGGCACCGGCCCCGACGTCACCTGGAACGGCACCAACATGGGCCGAAAGCTATGTGCGCGACGCGCTGAGTGTGGCCAAAAGCTTTGACGCCACCACCATCTCGTCGGGCCAGACCAGGGCCACGCTGACCATCACGCTGACCCGCAACGCCGGCGCCGCGGCGCTGACGGGTGTCGCCTTCAACGACGCCTTCCCCGCCGACCTGCTGGCCGAAGACGTGCTGACCAACACCTGCGGCGCCCCGGGCAGCGCCACCGTGTCGCCCACCGGCGTGCAACTGACGGGCGGCGTCATCGACCCGCTCGCCAACAGCACCGCCTTGTCCCGTTGCGTCATCACCGTGCGCGTGGGCGCCACCGCCGGTGCCAGCGGCGTGCGCACCAACACCCTGGCCGCGGGCGCGGTCACCACCGCCGAAGGCGTCAGCAACCGCACTGCGGCCAGCGCCAACGTCACGCTGTCCGCCGCCGGCCTGGCCTGAGCAAGGCGTTCAACCCCACCACGCTGACCGGCATCAACCAGACGTCGGAGCTGACCCTGACCCTCAGCAACACCGAAGGCGCGCCCACCCAGACCGGCGTGAGCCTGACCGACAACCTGCCGCAAGGCATGGTGGTGGCCCCCACGCCCGACGCCAGCCTGACGCCCGCCGCCTGCGCGGTGGCGCCCGCCAGCATCCAGGCCGTGGCCGGTGCCACCAGCGTGGGCGTCACCGGCGCCACGCTGCCCGCCGACACCACCTGCTACCTGCGCGTGACCGTGGTCAGTGAAGCCGTCGGCAACCTCATCAACACGGTGCCGCCCGGCCGCCTGCGGTCGGCTTCGGGCCTGTCCAACACCGGCGTGGCCGAAGCCACGGTGACCACTGCCGGCGACGGCGACGTGGGCGTGGTCATCGCGCGCACCGGCGCCACGCTGCAAGCCGGCCAGGGCACCGAATACACCGTCACCGTCACCAACCACGGCAACATGCTGGCCGGTGCGCAGCTGAGCAACGCCGCCCCCGCCGGCATCACCTACGGCAGCTGGACGTGCACCGCCGCCGCCCCCACGGTGTGCCCGGCCGCCAGCGGCACGGGCGACCTGAACGCCCTGCGCGTCACGCTGCCCGTCGATGGCGAAATGGTGTTCACCATCGACGCCACGGTGGACGCCGGCGTGGCCTCGGGCACGCAGATCGAGAACGTCGCCACCATCGTGGTGGACGGCGCGGTCAACGAAACCGACACCACCAACAACCGCAGCACCACCAGCGACCCGGTCAACGCCCCCACCGGCGGCGAGCTGGGCGTGGTCATCAACGGCCCCGCAGGCCCGCTGACACCCGGCGGCAACACGCAATACACCGTCGTCGTCAGCAACAACGGCACGGTCGACGTGCCCAACGGTGCCACCCTGACCAACAACGCCCCGCCCGGCCTGAGCTACGGCAACTGGGTCTGCACCGCCACCGGCAACGCCGTGTGCCCGCCAGACGGCACGGGCAACCTGGCCGACGTGCCGCTGAACCTGCCTGCCGGCGGCACCCTGACCTTCACCATCGACACCGCCGTCGGCGCGGGCGCGGCCCCGGCACGCAGATCGACAACACCGCCACCATCGCCGTGCCCACCTGGCTGCAAGGCGACGACCCCGCCAACAACACCAGCACCGCTCCGGCCACTGTCGTGGCTGGTGCAGGCGGTGGCGGCGGGGGCGGCATCGCTGCCGTGCCCACCACCAGCGCGCAGGCCTTGCTGCTGCTCAGCCTGCTGATGGCAGGTGCCGCCTTCGCGGGCCGCCGCCAGTTGAACGCACGCGCGCGCCGCCGCCGCTGATCGCGCGCAACAACGCACGCACACCGCGCGCAACGCAAGCCGCAGGGCCCACCAGCCCTGCGGCTTTTTTTTGCGCACCCCACTGGCTGACTACCATCCAGACATGCACACGATTCCCATCGACGGCGCCGCGCTCGAAATCGCCCACCTCCCCCCGCCCCCCGGCGCCAGCGCGCACGCCGCCCCGCTGATCTTTCTGCACGAGGGGCTGGGCTCGGTCGCCATGTGGCGCGACTGGCCGGCTGCGCTGTGTGCCGCCACGCAGCGCGCGGGCTGGGTGTATTCGCGGCGCGGCTATGGCCAGTCCAGCCCCGTGCCCGACGTGCGTGGCGCGCCGCGCGTGCAGCCAGACGGCACGCGCGCAGGCCGCCTGCTGCCCGACTACATGCACCGCGAAGCCCTGCACGTGCTGCCCCGGCTGCTGGCCGCGCTGGGCATCGAGCGGCCCGTGCTGGTGGGCCACTCCGACGGCGGCACCATCGCCCTGCTCCACGCCGCCGCCCACCCGGTGGCCGCCTGCGTGGTGATGGCCCCGCACGTCATGGTGGAAGACGTGTCGGTGCAAGCCATCGAACAAGCCCGCGCGGCCTACGAAAACGGCGAACTGCGCCAGCGCCTGGCGCGCTACCACGCCGACGTGGACACCGCCTTCTGGCAATGGAACGACGTGTGGCTGTCAGCCGCCTTCCGCCGCTTCGACATTCGCGCCGACGTGCGCGCCGTCACCGCGCCGGTGCTGGCCATTCAGGGCGTGGACGACCCCTACGGCAGCATGGCGCAAATCGACGACATCGCCGCTGCCGCTCCCCGCACACACCTCATCAAGCTGCCCGACTGCGGCCACTCACCCCACCGCGACCAGCCCGCTGCCGTGAACCAGGCCATCGCCACTTTCCTGCGCGATGCCGCCGTTTGACACGGGCTGCGCACGGGCAGCAAACAAAAACCTCATGCCAAGAAAGCAAAAAAGAAAACCAGAAATTCGGCCGTTTCTTTTGCGTTCTCTGCGGAATCCTTGCGTCCTCTGCGTCCGGCTGTTCAATCGTTTGGAATACAAAAAAACAATAGCTGCTTGCGTACGTTATATAGGAATTTCAAATACTTTTTGTATTGAAATGCTTTTATAACGTGCGCAAGAAGCTATATTTTCAAGACTTCGCCTTGTATCCGCTCAATAGTCCTTCTGCCAATCCACCGTGATGCGCCGCGCTTGCAGGTCGACGTCGTCCACATAGGCATCGACGAACGGCACCATGCGTTCTTCCGGCTTGCCGCTGTCTTCGTGGGTCATCACCAGCACCTGGTGCGGACCGGTGGTCAGCAGGTCGGTCACGGTGCCCAGGGCCACGCCTTCGCGGTTGACCACGGCCAGGCCCATCAAGTCGACCCAGTAATACTCGCCCTCTGCGGGCGTGGGAAAAGACGAGCGGGCAATGAAAATGCGCGCGCCCTTGAGGCCTTCGGCGGCGTTGCGGTCGGCCACTTCGCGGGCGCTGGCCACCACGGCGCTGCCGTGCTCCTTGGCCTGCACGATGGACAGACGCACCGTGCCCTCAAAAGCGGCTTTCGCACCGCGCTCGGGCGGCAGCAGAAACCAGCGTCTGGAAGAAAAAAGCGCCTCGGGCGAGGCGCTGTAGGGCAGTATCTTGAACCAGCCCTTGATGCCCCAGGCGTCCAGAATGCGGCCGACTTCAACCGCATCTGCCGGCAGCTCGGCCGGCTCGGGCGCGCCTGGGTACATGGCGGCGTTCAGGCAGCAGCGGGCGCGGCTTTGGCAGCTTGCTTGACCAGGCGCTGCACGGTGGGCGAGGCCTGCGCGCCCACGCCTTGCCAGTAGCTCAGGCGGTCTTGCGCAATGCGCAGGCCCTCTTCGCCCTCGACCGCGCCGGGGTTGTAGAAGCCGATGCGCTCGATGAAGCGGCCATCGCGGCGCACGCGCTTGTCAGCCACGACGATGTTGAAGAACGGACGGGCCTTGGCGCCGCCACGGGAAAGACGAATAACGACCATGATGGTGAAAATCCTGTGGGTGGTGGGTCTGACGGCAGCGCCTGGCAACCCGGTTGGGGCGAGGTGCGGATGGGCCGCGCGGCAGTTTTTTCTTTCGATGCTGAGACACGCGACATGGCCACCCGGCCAGCGACACATCGAAAAGCCTATGATTATAGCCTGCCGCGCGCACTGCGCATGCCGCTGTCTGCGCCCTCACCCATCTGCCTCAAACCCCATGAAAAACAAGACCCTCGCCACCTGGCTCGCCTTCGTGGGCGGCCCGCTGGGCCTGCACCGCTTTTACCTGAAGGGCCTGGGCGACTGGCTGGGCTGGCTGCTGCCGATTCCCACGGCGCTGGGGCTGTATGGCATCGAGCGGGTGCAGCGCTTTGGCCAGGACGATCTGTGGAGCTGGCTGCTGATTCCGCTGCTGGGCTTTACCGTAGCCGCGTGCGCGCTCACGGCCATCGTCTACGGCCTGATGGCGCCCGAAAAATGGAACGCCCGCTTCAACCCCCAGGCCGCGCCCGACGCCGCGCCGGGGCGCACGAACTGGTTCACCGTGGTGGCGCTGGGCGCTGCGCTGATGATCGGCACGGCGGTGCTGATGGCCTCGCTGGCGTTCAGCTTTCAGCGTTACTTCGAGTACCAGATCGAGGAAGCACGCAAGATTTCGCAGTAGCAGCGCAGGTGCATTCGGGCCGGGTGGCGAAAACACCTGAAGAACACGGCTCATGCCAGCGGCTCGATGCCCTGCCCCGCCACCGCAGCCAGCGCCTCAGGCGGCACCAGCGCGGGGGCGATGTCGGCCAGGGGGCGCAGCACGAAGGCGCGCGCCATCATGCGCGGGTGGGGCAGCGTGAGCGAAGGCGTGTTGATGCGGGTGTCGCCGTGCAGCAGCAGGTCCAGGTCGAGCGTGCGCGGCGCGTGGCGGTAGGGGCGCTGGCGGCCCGCCGTCTGCTCCATTGCTTGCAGCGCATGCAGCAGCTCTGGCGCACCCAGGCAGGTAGACAAGGCTGCCACGGCGTTGATGTAGTCAGGCCCGGCGGCATCCACCGGCGCGCTGCGGTAAAGGGGCGAGCGGGCGATGACCCGCGTGTGCGCCAGCGCGTCCAGCGCGTGCATGGCATGGCGCACGGTGCCGACGGCGTCGCCCAGGTTGGCACCTAGCGCGACGTAGGCCGTCACGAACGGGGTGTCTGGCAGCGGCGTCATGGGCAGCAGGTGAGGCGGGCGGGCTGCCCCGTTGGCTTACTCCGCCGCTGGCGCATCGCCACCGGCAGCGGGCTTGCGGCGACGGCGGCGGCGCTTCTTGGCGGGCGCGGGGGTGTCGGCCATGTCGGCGGCGTCGTTCGCACCGGCCGCATCAGGGTTGTCACCATCGGCAGGTGTTGCCGCAACGGTGGCCGGGGCCGATCCATCAAGCGGCGGGGCGGACTTGGGCAGCCGATGCACGCGCGGCTGCTGGCGCTTGGCGCGCTGCGTTTCAGCGCGCAGTTCTTGCACCATGCTTTCGCGCGCGCCTTCGCTGGCCAGGCTGAACTGCTGCCACCAGTCGGCCAGCTCTTCGCCGGTTTCGCCCACGTCGGCACGCAGGCGCAAGAAGTCGAAGCCGGCGCGAAAGCGCGGCTGCTCGGCCATGCTGAAGGGGCTGGAGCCGCTGCGTTTTTCAAAGCGCGGCTGCATCATCCAGATCTCGCGCATGTCGGCGCCCAGCTTGCCGCGCCCGGAGACGTCGCCCACGCGGGCGTCGAAGACTTCGTCGATGGCGTCTTGCAGGGCGGGGAAAGGGTGCTCCTTGCGCGCCAGGCGCTGCTGCCAGCCTTCGCGCACTTCCTGCCACAGCACGCAGGCCAGCAGAAAGCTGGGTGCCACGGGCTTGCCTTCGCCCACGCGGCGGTCGGTGTCGGCCAGCGCCGCTTTCACGAAGGGCTGGTCGGCGCGTTCGACCACCAGATCGAGCAGGGGGTAGATGCCCTTGGCCAGGCCCAGCTTGCGCAACTGGTCGACGCTGGCAAGGGCGTGGCCGGTTTGCAGCAGCTTGAGCATCTCGTCGAACAGGCGGCTTTGCGGCACTTCGGCCAGCAGGGCGCGCGCTTCGACCAGGGGCCGGGCGGTCTTGGGTTCGAGCTTGAAGCCCAGCGCCGAGAGCTTGGCCCCGAAGCGCACGGCGCGGATGATGCGCACGGGGTCTTCGCGGTAACGCGTGGGGGCGTCGCCGATCATGCGCAGCAGCTTTTTCTGCGCGTCGGCAATGCCGCCGTGGTAGTCCACCACCACGCGGGTTTCGGGGTCGTAGTACATGGCGTTGACGCTGAAATCGCGCCGCGCGGCGTCTTCGTCCTGCGGGCCCCACACGTTGTCGCGCAGAACGCGGCCCAAGGCATCGACGGCGTGCGTCATGCCCGCCAGCTGGCCCTTGGCCGTGCGCTCATTGCCCTTGACGGCCTCGGCGGCGGCGTTGTCGAGGTTGGCGCGGAAGGTGCTGACCTCGATCACCTCGTGCTCGCGCCCGCGCCCGAACACCACGTGCACGATGCGAAAGCGCCGCCCGATGATGAAGGCACGCCGAAAGAGCTGCTTGACCTGCTCGGGCGTGGCGTTGGTGGCCACGTCGAAGTCCTTGGGCTTGAGGCCCAGCAGCAAGTCGCGCACCGCGCCGCCGACGATGTAGGCCTCGTAGCCCGCCTCCTTCAGCACATGCACGACGTTGGCCGCGCGCTCGTCCACCAGCGCGGGGTTGATGCCGTGGCCTTCGGGGCCCACCTCTACCCGCTTGCCCAGGCGCTTGCGGCTGCCAGCGGCTCTGCCAGTGGCCTTGTCGATGAGCTTGTCGATGAATTTCTTGATCATGCGTGTTGTTCTTGTGTGGCGTGGGGTGAAAAGAGGTCGAGCACGGGCCAGCCGCGCTCGGCGGCGATGGCGCGCAGGCGGGCGTCGGGGTTGGTGGCAACGGGGTGCTGGGCTTTTTCAAGCAGGGGCAGGTCGTTGGGCGAGTCGGAATAGAAGGTGATGTCCGCATCGGCCCAGGCCAGCCCGCGCGCGGCCAGCCATTCGGCCACGCGGGTGACTTTGCCTTCACGAAACGAGGGCGTGCCGGCGATGTCGCCCGTGATCCAGCCGCCGGGCCCGCGCGCCAGATTGACGGCGATCAGCTCGGGCACGCCCAGGCTGTGCGCGATGGGCTGGGTGACGAATTCGTTGGTGGCGGTGACGATGACCAGCGTGTCGCCCGCGTCGCGGTGCTTTTGCAGCAGCGCCCGCGCGGCGGGGCGAATGGCGGGCGCAATCACCTCGCGCATGAAACGCGCCTGTGCCTCGGCCGCGCGGCCCGGCCCCTGGCGGCGCACGGCGTCGGTGGTGAAGCGGATGTATTCGGCAATGTCCAGCGTGCCCGCCTGGTATTGCGCGTAGAACGCGTCGTTGCGCCGAGTGAACTCGGCGGCGTCGGTCCAGCCGATGCGGGTGGTGAACTCACCCCAGGCGTGGTCGGAATCGATGGGGATCAGGGTGTGGTCGAGGTCGAAGAGGGCAAGTTTCATGTAGGTTGTCCATGGCGGTGGCGCGCCAGCCGCGGGGCATGCAACGCATGACGAATGACTGCGCTCTGACGAGCGCATGACAAATGACTCACGGCATCGGTGTGCACAGCGGCTTTGTCATTTGTCATGGCGCGCAAGCACCGGTCATTGAGCGAAGCGAAGTCATGTTTCATCTCAGGCGTGGCTTTTGCGCTTTTCCAGCGTTCGCTGAATGCTATTCATTTTCCAGCATCGACTTGACGAGCGGAATGGTGATGGCGCGCTGCGTTTGCAGTGCGTAGCGGTCAAGCTGCTCAAGCAGCTCCATCAGGCTGGCCAGATCGCGCGAGAAACGCCCCAGCACGAAGTCCATCACATCATCAGACAGAAACACCCCGCGCGCATCGGCAGCGCGGCGCAACACGGCGCGCACGTCGCGCTCGGGCAGCGCTTGCAGCTCGAACACATGGCCCCAGCCCAGGCGCGTGCGCAGGTCGTCCCGCAGCGGCAAATCCGCCGGGGGCAGCGCGCCTGCGGCCAGCACGGCGCGCGGGGGGCCCGACAGGGGCGAGACGGCGTTCACGAACCAGTTGAAGGCGGTGTGCTGCTGCTCGGCGCTGAAAAGCTGCACATCGTCCATCAGCACGGCGTCCCAGGCGTGGCTGAAAGGCCAGCGCGCGGGCGAGGCCGCGTCCAGCCAGCCCACGGCCAGACCCTGCGCGGCCAGCGCCGCGCGCGCGGCACGCAGCAGGTGCGTCTTGCCGCTGCCCCCGCCGCCCCACAGGTAGGTCGGCACGGGCGAGCGCAGCGCGCCACCCGCCCACACGCGCAGGTGCTGCACGGCAGCGGCGTTGGCACCGGGCAGATAGGCATCCAGGGTGGGTTCGGGCACCAGGCCAATGTCGAGGGCGAGCTGCTTCATGGCTCGCGCGGCAGCCATGCGGCCCATGCGATGGCATGGGCGTGGGGACGCACGCAGTGCGGTGGAAAAGGGGGAAACAAGGAGAATGCAACGCCTAGAATCAAGGGCTTGATTTTATGCGGGGCGCTTTGGTCAAAGCGCCCCGTTGTTTCGCCAGGTTTTGACCCGGTCTTCAGCCCACGCTTTTTTCATGAGTTCTGCCGCCCCCACCCCCCTCAGTTACAAAGACGCTGGCGTTGACATCGACGCGGGCGATGCTCTCATCGAGCGCATCAAGCCGCTGGCCAAGCGCACGCTGCGCGAAGGCGTGATGGCCGGCATCGGCGGCTTCGGCGCGCTGTTCGAGGTGCCCAAGCGGTATCAGGAGCCGGTGCTCGTCAGCGGCACCGACGGCGTGGGCACCAAGCTCAAGCTGGCGTTCGAATGGGACATGCACAGCACCGTGGGCATCGACCTGGTGGCCATGAGCGTGAACGACGTGCTGGTGCAGGGGGCCGAGCCGCTGTTCTTTCTGGACTACTTCGCCTGCGGCAAGCTCGAAGTCGACACCGCCGCTGCCGTGGTGGGCGGTATTGCGCGCGGCTGCGAAGAAAGCGGCTGCGCGCTGATCGGCGGCGAAACCGCGGAAATGCCCGGCATGTACCCGCCAGGCGAATACGACCTGGCCGGTTTTTGCGTGGGCGTGGTGGAAAAAGCCCGCATCCTCACCGGTGCAGACGTGGCCCCTGGCGACGTGGTGCTGGGCCTGGCCAGCCATGGCGTGCACAGCAACGGCTTCAGCCTGGTGCGCAAATGCCTGGAGCGCGCGCAGGCGCAAGGCAGCCTGCCGGACACGCTGGACGGCATGCCGCTGCGCGAAGCGGTGATGCGCCCCACCCGCCTGTACGTCAAGCCCGTGCTGGCCGCGCTGGCCGCACACCCGCACACCGCTGCCAGCAGCGGCATCAAGGCGCTGGCCCACATCACCGGCGGCGGCCTGCTGGAGAACATTCCCCGCGTGCTGCCCCAAGGCATGGCCGCGCACCTCGCCAAGGCCAGCTGGCCGCAAAGCGAGCTGTTCGCCTGGCTGCAAGCCACCGCCGGCATCGACGACGTGGAAATGAACCGCACCTTCAACAACGGCATCGGCATGGTGCTGGTGGTGGCGCCCGAAGCGGCCGAGACGGTGGCCGCCACGCTGCGCGGCGCGGGCGAGCAGGTGTTCGACATCGGCCGCATCTCTGCGCGCGGCGAAGGCGCCGCCGTGGTGGTGGGCTGAAGCGGCCCGCCCCCTTCTCTCCCCCTTCACCGGCCCTGCCCGCGTCTGCCGTGAGCCTTCTGCTCTCCCCCGAAGCACGCCAGCGCGCCGCCACGGTCGCCAGCCATCTGCTGATCGTCGGCGCACTGTTGCTCATCATGTGGCAGGGCCTGCTGCCCGGCCTGCTGTGCGTGTGCGTGGGGTTTTTCGCCACGCGCTGGTTCAGCCCGCGGCTGGGCGTGGTGGCCGATTCGCTTGGCCGTCCCCTGGGCCGCGTGCCCGACGGCACGGCCCCGCGCCTGGCCGCCTTGCTGGTGGCGCTGCTGCCGATGCTGCTCATTGCGCTGGCGCTGCCGCGCACGCGCGGCATCATTCTGGATGCGCCCGCGCACTACCGCGACCTGCTGGCCTTTCTGGCGCGCACGGTGCTGGAGTTTCGCGACCGGCTGCCGCCCGACATGGCCGCGCAACTGCCCGAAGGCGCCAGCGAGATACAGCGCATCATCGCCGCCTACCTGGCCAGCAAGGCCGGTACGCTCGCCACCACCGGGCGCGCTTGGCTGGCCGGGCTGCTGTTTGCCTTCATCGGCATCGTCATCGGCGCGCTGGCCGCCGCACGCCCGAGCAAACCCGCGCTGCGACCGCTCGCGGCGCAACTGCACCTGCGCGTGAGCCGCTTTGGCGAAACCTTCCGGCAGATCGTGGTGGCGCAGTTCTGGATTGCGCTGTTCAACACCTTTCTCACGTCCATCTTCCTCATGGTGGTGTTGCCGCTGTGGCTGGGGCATCGCCTGCCCTACACCACGGCGCTGATCCTGCTGACCTTCGTGGCGGGGCTGGTGCCCATCGTCGGCAACCTGATCTGCAACGCCGTGCTCACGCTGGTGGGCCTGTCTGTCTCACCCTGGGTGGCGCTGGCCTGCCTGACTTTTCTGGTGGTCATCCACAAGGCCGAATACTTCATCAACGCCAAGGTCATCGGCCACCGCACGCACATGAGCGTGTGGGAGCTGCTGGCCGTGATGTTCGTGATGGAAGCCATCTTCGGCCCCGCCGGCCTGGTGGCCGCGCCGCTGTTCTACGCCTACGCCAAGAAAGAGCTGGAGGCGGAGGGCTGGGTGTGAGCCGGCCACAAATTGACAAATACAGGAGAAGCCGATGCTGAATCTCTCGGGAAAAGTTGCCTTGGTAATGGGCTGTGGCGCCGTCGCATCTGGCTGGGGCAACGGGCGTGCCACCTCGGTGCTGCTGGCCCGCCAGGGCGCAGCCGTCTATGGCACCGATCTGAAGCTGGAAAACGCCCAGGAAACATGCCGCCTGATCGAGGCGGAAGGCCACCAGGCCATGGTGGCCGCATGCGACAGCACGAACGCTGAGCAGGTTCGGCAAGTGGTTGAATCCTGCATGGCGGCGTTTGGTCGCATCGACATCCTGGTCAACAACGTCGGCCTTTCGCAACCCGGCGGGCCCGTCGATATGGAAGAGCAGACGTGGGACGCACAAATGCAGGTCAATCTGAAAAGCGCGTTTCTCGGCTGCAAGCATGTGTTGCCGATCATGAAGCGACAGGGCTCGGGATCGGTCGTGAACGTATCGTCGGTAGCCGGCATGCGTTACATCGGCAAACCACAGGTCGCCTATGCTGCCGCCAAGGCGGGGCTGATCCAGTTCACCAAAGCGACGGCGGTCATTCACGCGGCCGAAGGCATTCGCCTGAACTGCGTGGTGCCGGGCCTGATGCATACACCCCTGATTGAAGGGCTTGCCGCGAAGTACGCGCAAGGCGATACGCAAGGCTTCATCGACCACCGCAACAACCAGGTGCCCATGAAGCGCATGGGCGACGGCTGGGACACCGCACACGCGGTACTCTTTCTCGCGGCGGACGAAAGCCGCTACATCACGGGCACGCACATCGTGGTCGATGGCGGCCTGATCGCTGCCACCCGCTGAACCCTGCCCCACCAGACAAAGAGCAATCCTCACATGGCACGCATTCCCTACGCCGACCTACAACACCCGCAGGCCAAGCCTCTGGTTGACCGCATCGTGGCCGAGCGCGGCAGCGTGCTTCACCTCTACCAGATGCTGCTGCACAGCCCGCCGGTGGCAGCCGGATGGCTGAGCTACCTGACGGCGATCCGCCAGACGTCCACGCTGCCGGGCGATCTGCGCGAGATGGTCATCATGCGCATCTCCATCCTCAACGGCGCGCCCTACGAGGCCGACCAGCACGCACCCATCGCCCTCAAGGAAGGCATGACGCAGGCGCAGCTCGATGCACTGACGGACTGGGAGCGCAGCGACCTGTTCGACGCGCGCGAGCGGGCCGTGCTGGCCTACACCGACGTGATGACGCGCAACGTGCAGGTGCAAGACGAGGTGTTCCATGCGGTTCATGCACAGTTGGACAACCGCCTGCTGGTTGAACTCACCGCCACGGTTGCCGCCTACAACATGGTGTCGCGCTTTCTGGAGGCGCTGCAAATCCATTCGCACGACAGCCGCTGAGCCTGCGGCGGCACACTCAATGGCGATGGCGCTGCGCCTCCAAATACGTATCCCTTGAAGGGATCAGGTGCGCGGCACAAAGCCCAAGCAAACGTTCTCGTTCACCGTTTTCCAGGGCTTCTATCATCTGCCAGTGATCGACCCGTGCCTGCTCGCGGTAGTCCGCTGACAGAAGTGACAAGAAGCGTATGGCATGCGTCTGACGCGCATATTCACCGATGGCCTGCACCAGGACTTCATTGTTCGACAATGCAAACAACTGCTGGTGGAACAGCAAGTTAAGCCTGAACACTAGGCGCGGATCAGCCGCCGCAACCGCTTCATCGTGGCTTTGCTGCGTGGCCTTCAGCTCCTCAAGGCTGGCTTCCGGCACCGGCAGTGAAATCAGGCGCGCCGCTTCAGTCTCCAGCACGCTGCGCAACTGGTACAGCTCGACCACTTGCCGCGACGTGAACGACCGAACAAACGCACCGACATTTTTGCGCCGCTCCACCAACCCCATACGCTCCATGCTGGCCAGCGCTTCACGTGCGATGTGGCGCTTGATCGCGAAACGGCTCATCAGTTCGTCTTCCACTAAGCGTTCGCGTGGATGCAAACGCCCGAAAACAATGTCTTCTTCCAGAACACTCACCACGTCGGAGAGACAGCAGGTACCGGGTTTCTCTCCGACTGAGACACGTTCCTGCGTCAACCCCTCTGGATCATCCGTATCCGCCATCGTCATCGCCCCTCGGGCACCTTTCCCACCATGCGGGGGGCGCGCAGAAAATCAAAATCAACTCCTTGGTCGGCTTGAGTGACCGCGTCAAGATACAGCTTGCGATAGCCTCGCTCAGCCGATGGAACGATCGCAGGGTTCTGCTGTCGACGGCGTGCGACCTCGTCATCGCTTACCAACAGGGTGATTTCGCGCCGACTTACGCTGAGTCGAATCCGGTCACCGTTGCGCACATAGGCAAGTGTTCCACCGACAGCCGATTCAGGCGTGACGTGCAAGACGATGGTGCCAAACGCCGTGCCGCTCATGCGTCCGTCGGAAATGCGCACGATGTCTTTCACGCCCTGCCGTGCGAGTTTGAGCGGAATCGGAATGTAGCCGGCTTCCGGCATGCCAGGAGCGCCCTTCGGCCCAATGTGCTTGAGCACGATGATGTCGTCCGGATTGACATCCAACGTGGGATCGTCGATGCGTGCGGCCATGTCGGCGGCATTCTCGAACACCACAGCCCGCCCCTCGTGCTCCATCAAGTGCGCGTCGGCCGCAGACTGTTTGATGATCGCTCCGCCAGGCGCCAGGTTTCCACGCAGCACCGCGATGCCGCCCTGCGGGTATACGGGGTTCGTCATGGGGCGAATCACCTCTTGCGCGAATGCGGGCGGATAGGCCTCCATCTCCTCGCCCAGGGTGCGGCCCGTCACGGTCATCGCATCCAGGTGCAGCAAAGGCCGAAGCGTGCGCAGCAGCGTGTACATGCCTCCAGCGGCGTGGAAATCCTCCATGTAGTGCGCACCGGACGGCTTCAAATCAAGGAGAACCGGCGTTTCGCGGCCCATTCGATCGAGCGCATCCAGGTCCACCTCGAAACCCATGCGACCAGCGATGGCCGTCAGATGCACGATGCCGTTGGTGGAGCCGCCAATGGCCAGCAGGACACGCATCGCGTTTTCAAACGCCTTGGCGGTGAGAATCTGGTCAATCCCCAGGCGCTGGCGCGCCATGTGCACGGCTGCCGCACCCGTCTGCTCGGCGACTCGAATGCGATCCGCCGTCACCGCAGGCGGCGAAGCACCACCGGCAACAGTCATGCCCAGCGCTTCGGCCAAGCACGCCATGGTGCTTGCCGTGCCCATGACCGAGCAGGTTCCAACACTGGCCACAAGTTGGTTGTTGACGTCGGCAATTTCCTGCTCATCGATTTCCCGCGCGCGAAACTTTCCCCAGTAGCGTCGGCAATCCGTGCAAGCGCCCACGCGTTCCGAACGGTGCGATCCCGTCAGCATGGAGCCGGTAATGAGTTGAATGGCCGGCACCCCTGCCGAAGCCGCGCCCATGAGCTGGGCGGGCACCGTCTTGTCGCATCCGCCGATGAGAACCACCGCATCCATCGGCTGCGCACGGATCATCTCTTCCGTATCGATGGACATCAGGTTGCGCATGAACATGCTGGTGGGCGCGGAAAAGCTCTCATGAATGGAGATCGTCGGAAACTCCATTGGCAAACCGCCGGCCAGCATGACACCGCGCTTCACCGCTTCGAGCAATTGCGGCACGTTGCCGTGGCAGGGGTTGTAGGCACTGCCCGTGTTGGTGATGGCAATCACGGGCTTGTCGAGCGCCCGATCCGTATAGCCAGCGCCCTTGATGAAGGCTTTGCGCAGGAACAGAGAAAAGCCCGTGTCGCCATAGTCGGTCAATCCCTTGGCCAAGCCCCCTCCGGTGGCGGCTGGGCGGATCTCATGGCACTCGGATTCGGTTTTTTGGGGGGAAGTCATGGCGTTGATCGCTTTCAGAGAACCGGAAGTCAGCACTGTCGTTCATGTTGCGTCATGGCATAACAGGGAAATTACCCATATTATTGATAATTTAATTGCCTACAGTACCCAACGTCGGATTCAACCAAGGAGACAAGGACATGCATACCTCTCGACGCACCCTCAGCAAACGCCAATGGCTCGCAGGCGCCACTGTGCTGACGCTGACAGCCGCCGCCTGGTCACCTCTGGCGCTGGCGCAGACCGCTTACCCCAGCAAGGCGATCAGAATGATCATTCCCTACACCCCCGGTGGCGCCACCGACATCATCGGACGCACGGTAGCGCAAGAGTTGGGCAAGGTGCTCGGCCAGCCTGTGGTAGTGGACAACCGCGCGGGTGCAGCAGGCAACATTGGCGCTGCCGCCGTGGCGCGCGAAAGCCCCGACGGCTACACGATCCTGATGGGCGCCATGACGAGCCACTCCATCAACAGCGTGTTGATGGGGCAAGCCGCTGGCTTCAACATGATCGAGAGCTTTCAACCTGTGTCCATCGTCGGTCGCGTGCCGCTGGTTTTCGTGGTCCATCCGAGCAGCCCATACAAAAGCTTGAAAGCACTTATCGAAGATGCCAAGGCGCGCCCAGGCAAGCTCAACTACGCATCCGCGGGCAATGGATCCCCGCAGCATCTGTCCGGCGAAATGTTCAAGCGCGAAATTGACGCCACCATTGCCCATGTGCCCTACCGGGGAAGCGCCCAGGCGCTGACGGACCTGATGGCTGGCCAAGTCGATTTCATGATCGACACGGTGCCTGCTGCGCAGGGGTTCATCAAGGGTGGCAAGCTGGTCGCGTTGGCCACTACCACAGCACAGCCCGTGGCGTCCCTCCCCGATGTGCCCACGGCAGCGGCCGCTGGGCTTGCCGGATTTGACGTGAGCTCCATGTTTGGCATTGCGGTACCAGCCAAAACCCCGGATCCGGTGGTGGCCAGATTGAGCGAAGCGCTCAAGACCGTCATGGCCGAGCGCGGCGTCAACGAAACGCTGGCAGCCCAGGGCGCCATGGCTTCCTACACCACACCCAAGGAAGCAAGCGAACGCATCGCCCGGGAAGTAGCCATGTGGAGCAAAGTCATCAAGGACGGCAACATCAAGCCTGAATGAGCATGTGCAGACAGTGAACTGACGCCCCGGCTATGGCTTCGCGGTCTTCCACGCCCTCTCCTGCTTGCCGCAGATGCAGCACCAGATCGGCGCTGGCGCACGCCCACTCATCCGGTCTTGCTTCGCACGGTGGATGCCCCGCATGCCCGCCTCCCACACGCATGTCCGAAAATGATCGACTCAGGTCTGGCCGCGCGCGGACTCGAACGCGCTGCGCCGCCACCATGGCGTCTCGTTCAACCCACCCGGAGCCCCCATGCCCACCGCCCTTCTCGTCATCGACGTGCAGCAGTCCTTCAAGCACCGCCCGTTCTGGCGCGATACCGACGTGCCCGCCTACCTGGCGGCGCAGAACGCGCTGATCGCAGGCGCTGCCGCGCGCGGCGTGCCCATCGTGCGCATCTTCCACCAGGCCGGGCCGAATGTGCCCGACAACCCGTTTTCGGCCGCCAGCGGCCATGTGCGCCCGCTGGATGGCCTCACCGCCTTTGAGGCTGCCGTCACCTTCACCAAGTCGCGCCACAGCGCGCTGGTTGGCACCGGGCTGGACGTGTGGCTCACGCAGCGCGGCGTGACGCGTCTCGTCGTCAGCGGCATCCGCACCGAGCAGTGCTGCGAAACCACCACGCGCCACGCCAGCGACCTGGGCTGGCAGGTCGATTTCGTGCCCACCGCCACGCTGACTTTCGACATGACCCAGCCCGACGGCACCGCCCTGCCCGCCGCCGACATCGTGGCGCGCACGGCCACCGTGCTGAAAGATCGCTTTGCCACGCTGTGCACGGTGGACGAAGCCGTGCAGCGCTGCGCCACCGCCACCGCATGACGATGGCGGCGGCGACGCGCATCGACGTCGTCTTTCTGCTGCTGCCCGGCAGCCTGGTGCTCGACTGGGCCGGCCCGGCCGAGGCGCTGCGCAGCGCCAACGTGCACCTGGCCGGGCGCGACGAGGCGGCGCGCTTTGCGCTGCGCTTTGTCGGCGGGGGGCGGCAAGCGGCCAGCTCTGTCGGCCCGGTGCTCAGCGGTCTTGAGCCGCTGCCCGCCACCCTGCCCGGGCCGACCTGGCTGGTGCTGGTCGGCCAGCCCGGGGCCACGCTGGACGTGAACACACCCGAGGCGCGCGCCGCCCTGCACTGGCTGCGCGGCCTGCGCTTGGCCGAAGGGCGGCTGGAGCTGCTGTGCTTATGCGCGGGCACCCTGCTGGCCGCGCACGCGGGGCTGCTGGCGGGGCGGCGCGCCACCACGCACCACCACCATCTGGATCAACTGCGCGCCGCCGAACCGGCGTGCGAGGTGGTCGCCAACCGCGTGTTCGTGCACGACGCGCCGGTGTGGAGCAGCGCGGGCGTCACCTGCGGCATCGACCTGACGCTGCACCGCATCGCCGCCACCTGCGGGCCGGCGCTGGCGGCAGCGGTGGCGCAGTCGCTGGTGGTCGGCTGGCGGCGTGGCCCGCACGATGCGGAGCTGTCACCCAAGAAACGGCAGTTGAACGCGCCTGAGCGTGCCGCGATGGGCGTGTCAGGCAAGGCGCGAGGACGACGCAGGCTACTGCCTGCTAGGACGAGCAACGCCGCATGACGCGGCCAGCGTGGTGCGATCGGGTGCGTAGCGCCCTCACCCATATGGTGAGCGTCATCGAAGCCGCAAATGTCAGTGTTCATGCACGTTTTGTGACGTTTGCAAGCGGTCAACTGCCGTTTCTAGGGTCACCCTTTCTTGCGCACCGGGCGCACCTGCACCCTGCCCTGCACCGCCTGCAAGACGCCATCGGCCACGACCCGCGCGCCGACTGGTCGCTGCCCGCCATGGCGCGCGTGGCCCACAGCTCGCCGCGCCACCTGGCGCGCCTGTTTGCCGAGCACGCCGGCACCAGCCCGCTGCACTACCTGCGCGGCATCCGGCTGGCCACGGCACGCGCCGCCTTGCACGCCGGGTACGGGGTGACGCATGCCGCCGCGCTGGCGGGCTTTTCGTCCGACACGCAACTGCGCCGCGCCTGGCGGGCGGCAGGCTGCGCGGGCAGCCCGTCCGGGCATGGGGCAAGTGGCGGTGATTCCTGATCGTCTTCAGGCGCGTGATATTCAGACCAAGGAAATCACCACGCAAACGGACGCAGCTTCACCCTGAATCCCCACCCAGCGCCTCCAGCCGCTCCGCCATTTGCGCATGGTCGCTGGCGTCGGCGGCTTCGCGCAGGTAGAGCGCCAGGTCGGCGCGGGCGCGGTCGTGGTCGCCCAACTCAGCCAGGGCCAGGCCCCGGTCGCGGTATTCGTGCCAGGCCTCGGGCAGCAGCGCGATCAGGCGGTCCTGCACCTGCACCAGGCGCGGCCAGTCCTGCTGCGCGCGGTGGATGTCCTGCAGGTTGTGCAACATGCGCGCCAGAATCTGCCGGGGGCTGGACGGGCGCAGGTACAGCGCCAGCGGCATGTCGCCATTGGGCGACGGGGCCAGATGCGGGTGCAACTCCTCGATGCGCTCGCGCAGCTCGGCGCGGCCCAGCGACTGGCCGGTGAACGGGTCGATCACCACGCGGCCTTCGTTCAGGTTGACCTGCACCAGAAAGTGGCCGGGAAAGCCCACGCCCTCGGCAGCCAGCCCCAGGCCTTGCGCCAGCTCCAGCCACAGCACCGCCAGCGAGATGGGAATGCCCCGGCGCGTGTGCAGCACGATGTGCAGGTAGCTGTTGTCGGGGTTGTAGTAGTCGTTGACGTTGCCCGCAAAACCCAGCTCCTTAAAGAAGAGCTGCTCCAGCGCGCGCAGCCGCACGAGCGGGTCGGCGTGCGGGCTCACGCGGCGCTTGAGCCGCGCGGCCAGGTGGTCCACCTCGGCCAGCACCTGCTGCACGTCAAGCTCAGGGTATTCGTCCTGCGCCAGGCTCACGGCCGCTTCCAGCAGGGGCAAGTGTTCGTCGCTTTGCACCAGGGCGGCAAACCAGGCCAGCGGTGTGGGTGGCGTGAAGTCCAGCGTCATGCAGCCCATTGTGCAGAGGCCGACGCCGCAGCGTCAATGCGGGCGTGCCAGCACACCGCTCAGCGGCGCAGCAACTGCCGCAGTTTCAGCCCGCACAGCGCCAGCGTGCCAAAGTAGATGGCACCGGCCACCGCGATCAGGCCCGCCAGCAGCCCCGCGCGCACCCACGCGCCCAGCGCCAGCCAGGCAAACGCCTGCGCCGCCCAGGCCAGAAAGGCGCTCATCAGCAGCGTGGCCGCCAGCACCTGCGCGGCAAACACGGGCCAGCCTGCCAGTGGCCGATAACTGCCGCGCCGCACCAGCCCCACCAGCAGCCAGGCCGCATTCAGCATGGCCCCCAGCGCGATGGACAGCGTGAGCGCCGCGTGCGCCATCAGCGGCACCAGCAGCACGTTGAGCAACTGCGTGACCACCAGCACCACAATGGCGATCTTCACCGGCGTGCGGATGTCCAGGCTGGCGTAATAGCCCGGCGCCAGCACCTTCACCGCCACCAGCCCCAGCAGGCCCACGCCATAACCGCTGAGGGCCAGCGCCACGCGCTGCACGTCGTCGGCAGAAAAGCGCCCGTGGTGAAACAGCGTGGCAATCAGCGGCGTGCCAAACACCAGCAGCGCCGCCGCGCAGGGCAGCGCCAGCAGCAGCACCAGGCGCAAGCCCCAGTCCAGCATGTGCGAATAGCGCGCATCGTCCTGCGCCGCGCGCGCCGCCGCCAGTTGCGGCGTCAGCACCACACCCAGCGCCACACCCAAGAGCGCGGTCGGGAACTCCATCAACCGGTCGGCGTACCACACCCAGGTCACGCTGCCTGCGGCCAGGTGCGAGGCGATCTGCGTGTTGATGAGCAGCGACAGCTGCGCCACCCCCACGCCCAGCAGCGCAGGCAGCATCAGCGTGAGCACCTGGCGCACCCCCGCATCGCGCCACGCATCACGCACCCGGCGCAGGCCCAGGCCAATGCGCGGCAGCAGGCCCAGGCGCTTGAGCGCAGGCACCTGCACCGCCAACTGCACCACGCCCCCCACCATCACGCCCGCCGCCATGGCGTAGATTGGCTCCAGCCCCATGCGCCCGAACCACGGCGCGCCCAGCCAGGCGGCGGCGATCATGCACAGGTTGAGCAGCACCGGCGTGGCCGCCGGCACCGCAAAGTGCTTCCATGTATTGAGAATGCCCGCGGCCAGCGCCACCAGCGACATGCAGCCGATGTAAGGGAACATCCAGCGCGTCATCAACACGGCCGCATCAAAGCTCGCCTCATCCAGCCCGCTGGCCAGCGCCCACACCAGCAGCGGCGCGGCCAACATCCCCACCGCGCAGGTCAGCACCAATATCCAGGCCAGCACCGTGGCCACCGCGTCGATCAAAAGCCGCGTGGCCTCCTCGCCCCGCGCCGCCTTCGAGCGCGCCAGCACCGGCACAAACGCCTGGCTGAACGCCCCTTCGGCAAACAGCCGCCGCAGCAGGTTGGGAATGCGAAACGCCACGTTGAACGCATCCGTCAACCCGCTCACCCCAAAGCTGGACGCCATCAGCAGATCGCGCACCAACCCCGTGATGCGCGACAGCAAAGTGAGCAGAGAAACGGTGGAGGCAGATTTGAAAAGACTCAAGGCACGCGCCCATCAATGAAGTTCAGCCGCAGGCATCAAGGCACCTGCCGCGTCCACACCTGCGCCAGCACGCCCGGCGCCTGGAAACGCTCGATGCGCCAGCCGCTGCTGCCGCAGGTGTTTTCCAGTGTGTTGAACAGATCGGTGTGGTGTGTAGACGAAACCACGCCCCAGCGCGGCTGGTTTGCCATGTCGGCGCACATCGCGGCAATGGCCTCCACACCGTTCAGCAGCCTTGTCTGCATTGCCCGCCCCGACCTCGCGTTCAGGTAATAGCCGTGCGCGCCCAGCGCGTTGGCCATCTGGCCCACCACCACCGTGTCACCGTCTTGCAGACGTTGCAGCACGAAGGCCGCCGCGCCACGGTAGTCGCCTTTCTGCACGGCATGCGCCGTCTTCAGGGCGGGCACCTGGGTGGCTGTCAGTGCCATCACCAGCAAGACCGCCACCCACTGACGGCCCGCGCTGACCATGTTCACCACCGCGCCTGCCACGATGAAAACCACCGGCAGCGCAAACACCAAGTGCCGGACGTTCTCGATCCGGCTCTTGTGCACCACATAGCCAGAGATCATCAGATAAACCAGCAGAAGCAGCACCATCACCGCCAAAGCGCCAATGTGCCGCCGCCGGGTCGCCGCCTGGGCATCGGCAGGGTGGGCGCGCCACACCCCGACAAGCGCCACCGCCAAGCCCACGCCAACCAGCAGCGCAAGCAGTGCCACGAAGGGGTAGCCCATGGCACGCGCCGCCAGGCTTTCCATCACCAGGCGCAAGGCCTGCATGTAGCTCATGGGAGGCACCCAGCCAATATGACCTTGTGCAGCCGAATCAAACCCCATGTAGCCCACACCCAGCCAGGCCAGCACCACAACGGCCACCAAACTCATGCGCGCCAGCGCCGACCAATGCCGGCGCCGCACGGCCTCCAGCGCATACGCCACGAACAACAGGCCGGTGAGCACCAGCGCGTTGTAGTGCGCCATGCACGCCGCCGCCGCCAGTGCCACCTCGCCCCAGCCGGGCAGCGGCGCCTGCCGCCAGCCCTGCACCAGCCGCTCCCAGAACTTCACCACCAGCACGGTGGCCAACACCATGCCCAGACTGTAGGCGCGCGCTTCCTGCGCATAAAAAACCAGCAGGGCCGATGACGCCATCAAGGCCAGCACCGTCAGATACACCGTGCCTTCGGGCGCCGCACGCCAGCGCCAGGCACGCAGCGCCAGCCAGAGCAAAAGCAGCGCCGCCGACAAGGCGCTGGTCATGCGCAAACCCAACTCGCCCTCACCAAACACCCGGGTCGTCAGCTTGCCCACAAGCTCGAACAGCGGCGGCGACTGGTCGGCCCCTTTCACTGTCCAGAAGGTGTCGCCGGGCTTGACCTGCGACAGCGTCGAGCGTTCCAGCCACGGCTGGCCCGGCGCGGCAAGCAAGGGGCGGCTCACGATGATGTCGGCCGAAAAAAGCTCGTCTTCCCACAGGCTTTGCTGCCCCAGATCCGCAAAGCGAACGCCCCAGCCCAATGCCAGCAACAACAGGATCGCCACTGCCAACAGCCAAGCAGGCAAGGACGCGGGTTTCAACGCATTCAAGACAACACCTCTTTCACAACAGCCTCGCGACGGCTTGCAGCCCCCACATGCACCAACCACCCCACCAGCGCCACCGCCAGCAGGCACCCCAGGCTGTAGCTCAGCACCGCATGGCGCTCGATCTCGATATAGCCGTCACCCAGCAGCGAGGAAAAAAACACATAGGCCAGCGCAATCTGCAAGGCCAGCCACGCCTGGCCCCAGGCGTGTTCGCGTCGTTTGAGCGCCCATGCGGCCATCACGCCCGGCAGCAGCAGCGATACGACCACCAGCGCCTGCCACCCGGGTGTGGGCAAAGCCCGCAGGCCATCGTTCACCGAGCGCGCGGCCAGCGAAGGCAGCGCCGCCACGCGGCCCTGCTCGACCCCTTGCACCTGCCCCAGCAGCGCCTGGTCAAAGCCCTGGTGGTTGCGCGTGGCCGTCATCACCATGCGGCCCAGCGCCGCCGGGTCGGCCAGCAGCGCGGGCACCAGACTGGTGAGCGACATGCGCAGCACCCGCGGGCAATCGGCGCGGTAAGCGTCGGTAGGCGTGCTGAACCAGGTCTGGCCCGAGAACTGCGCGCACGAAGGCGGCAGGCGCAGATGACGCAGCATGCGCTCGGGGTCGCTGGCGGCAGGCAGCATGGCCCCCAGCACGGTGTTCACCCGATTGGCGCTGTTGGCCTGTTTGACCTGCCCCAGCTTGGCACCAAACAGCAGCAGCGGCACCACCACCACGGCCACCGCCGCCAGTGCCAGCACAGGCGAGGGCCGCCCCGCCGCCTGCGTACGCGCGCGCCAGACCCACCACGCCACCGGCAGCAACGCCAGCGGCAAATACATGTACTGGTTGCGATTGGTGGCCAGAAACAGCAGCATCCCCAACCCCCACCACACCGCCCCCCGCGTGCGGCAGCAGCCCGCCAGCCACAGCCAGCCCAGGCCCACCAGCCCCGTCAGCGCGGCAAAGGCCGGAAATTCGGCGTACCACGTGTTCAGAAACACCAGGTTCACCGGGTCGGCCACCAGCAGCAGCCAGGCCGAAAAACCCAGCGCGTGCCAGGCATTGGCACGACCCAGCCGCCACGCCACCCAGGCCATCGCCACCAGCCACACGGCCAGCAACAGCCACGCCCCCTGCTTGATGTCCACCAGCGCCCCCGCAGGCCGCCACAGGTTGGGCACCACCAGTTGCACCGCCTTGACGGCCAGGTCGCTCGACGGGTACATCATCTCGCCCCAGCCTTTTTCGTGGTGGAAATAGCGCCAGGGCTGGCCGGGCGTTCCCCCAAGCGGCTCGCTCATGTCGGGCTTGTCGGGATGCACTTGCAGAAAGCGCATGGCGCGGATCTGGTCGTAGTTGTTGGCGTACGCCAGCATCGGCTCGTGTGCCCAGAATGCCAGCGCGCGCAAGGCGGCCAGCAAAAACAACGCAGCCGCCAACAAGATGACCGCGCGCTGAACGCGCGTGCCCTGATGCTTCACGTCCATCCTCACCCCCAAAACCGCGCAGCCGCCCCGTTCACTGCCCACGCCACCGCGCAGCCCACCGCCACCCCGGCGGCCATTTCCACTGGCGTGTGACCCATGCGCTCGCGCAGGGGCGTGTCCTGCGGGCCGCGCAGGCGGTTGATGGCTTCGGCCTGCCGCCCGACCTGCCGGCGCAGGCTGCTGGCGTCCAGCAGCACGATGAAGGCCAGGGTCACGGCCACGCCAAAGGCCGGGTGGCCGATGCCTTCGCGCAGCGCAATCAGCGCCGCCATGCTGCTGACGATGGCGCTGTGGTTGCTGGGCAGACCGCCGTAGCCGATCAGGCCAAAGGCCAGCTTGCCCGCCCGCAGGCTGTTGATGGCGAACTTCAGGCAACCGGCCACCAGCCAGGCGGCAAACGGGGTGATGAGGTAACTGAAATCCATCGCCCTACCCCATCAGCCGCCACGCACACAGCAGCACCCAGGCCACGGCGGTAGCCATCAGCTGCCAATCGGCCAGCAGCGTGTCGGTGGGCGATTCGCCGCCGCCTTTTTGCTCGACCACGTACCAGTAGCGAAAGATGCCGAACAGCACCAGCGGAATGGTCACGATCAGCTCGGTGTGCGCCGACATGACGAACAGGCTGTAGAACACCAGCGCACCGGTGGCGGCCATCTCCGCATAGCGGTCGATCAGGCCCACCGAATACTTCTGCAGCACCTCGCGGCTGTCGGTGCCGCTGCGCGCCAGCTCCTGCCGGCGCTTGATGGCCGCCAGATACAGCGCCAGGCACAGCGTGGTGACGAACATCCACGACGACACGGGCACATCCAGCGCATAAGCCCCCGCAATCACGCGCAGCACGAAGCCGCTGGCGATGATGAAGATGTCCACCACCGGCTCGTGCTTCAGGCCAAAGCTGTAGGCCAGGTTGAGCACCATGTAGATGCCGATCACCGCCATCACCTTCGGCTGCGCCAGCGCGCCCAGCGCCAGCAGCGCGTACAGCACCAGCAGCAGGCCGGCGGCCATGGGCGGCGTGACGCTGCCGGCGGCCATGGGGCGCTTGTGCCGCTTTGTGGGGTGGCGCCGGTCGCGCTCGATGTCGCGCCAGTCGTTGACCACGTAGGTGGCCGACGAGGCCAGGCAGAACAGCACCATCGCCAGCAGCGCCTGCCGCACGCTGGCCGCCTGCGCGAACTGGCCGGTGAACAGCAGCGGCGCCAGCACGAAGGCGTTTTTGACCCACTGGCGCGGGCGCATCAGCCGCAGCAGGCCCCGCACGCGCTGCGCGGGCGTGAAAGTGGCACCGTTATGATCCAAAACCCTGCTCCAAGTAAACCTTCTGATTCTGCCCCATGCGCATCGCGCTGCTGTACACGCTTTTCGCCGCGCTGGCCACGGCGGCCAACATCGGCGCACAAGACGTGTGGCTGCGCATCTGGCACGGGCCTTATGCCATTGCGCTGTCGGTGCTGGCGGGCACGGCGGTGGGGCTGGTGGTGAAGTACGTGCTGGACAAGCGCTGGATCTTCCGCTTCAAGGCCCAGAGCGCCGCGCACGACGGCCAGACCTTCATGCTCTATACGCTGATGGGCGTGCTCACCACGGTCATCTTCTGGGGCTTCGAGTTCGGTTTTCACGCCCTGTACGGCACGCGCGAGATGCGCTACCTGGGCGGCGCGCTGGGCTTGGCCATCGGCTACCTGGCCAAGTACCAGCTGGACAAGCACTTCGTCTTCCGCGCGCCCGCCGCCCGCGCCGACGCGCACCATGCCTGAAGCCCTCACCCCCGTCGAAAGCTGGGGCCGCCTGACGCGCCAACCCCACGCCTGGGTGCCGTTGAGCGACCCCGCGCAGGCGCCGCACGTTTTGCGCACCGGGCAGCCCGGCATCGCCCACGGCGCGGGCCGCAGTTATGGCGACGTGGCGCTCAACCCGCACGGCACGCTGTGGGCCACCATGGGCATGGACCGCTTCATCCACTTTGACGACGCCACCGGCGTGCTCACCTGCGAAGCCGGCATGCTGCTGCAAGCCATCCAGCGCTGGAGCCTGCCGCGCGGCTGGCTGCTGCCTGTGACGCCCGGCACGCAAATCGTCACCGTAGGCGGCGCCATCGCCAACGACGTGCACGGCAAAAACCACCACACGGCGGGCACCTTTGGCCACCACGTGCGGCGCGTCCGCCTGGCGCGCACCGATGGGCAGGTGCTCGACATCACCCCGCAAGGCCCGCACGCCGCGCTGTTCGCCGCCACCGTGGGCGGCCTGGGGTTGACGGGCGTAATGACCGAGGTCGAGCTGCAACTGGCGCGCACCGACGGCCCCTGGCTCGACACCGAAACCCTGCCCTTCGCCACGCTGGACGAGTTCTTCGCCCTCTCGGCCGAATCCGAGCGCGACGGCTGGGTGCACACCGTCTCGTGGCTTGACTGCCTGGCGCGCCGCGACGGCACGCGCGGTATCTTCATGCGCGCCAACCCGGCCAGCGGCGTGGTGCGCGAAGCCCCGCGCGCGCGCGACAGGCACATGCCCTTCACCCCGCCCGTGTCGCTGGTCAACCCGCTGTCGCTCAAGGCTTTCAACCTGGCCTACTACCACGCGCAGCGCCGCAAGGCCGGGCGCGCGCAAGCGCACTACGAGCCATTTTTTTACCCGCTGGACAGCCTGCACGGCTGGAGTCGCATGTACGGCCCGCACGGCTTCTATCAATACCAGAGCGTGGTGCCCCACGCCGGCGGGCGCGAGGCGGTGCAGGCCATGCTGACGGCCATTGCACGCGCGGGCCAGGGCTCGTTTCTGGCCGTGCTCAAGACGCTGGGCGACGTGCCAAGTGTCGGCATGCTGAGTTTCGCGCAGCCGGGCGTGACGCTGGCGCTGGACTTCCCCAACCGGGGTGGCACCACGCTGGCGCTGCTGGCGCGGCTGGACGCCATCGTGCGCGAAGCGGGCGGGCGCGTGTACCTGGCCAAGGACGCGCGCTGGCCGCGCCAGCATTTCGAGGCCGCCTACCCGCGCTTGCCCGAATTTCTGCCGCACCGCGACCCGGGCATCAGCTCGGCCATGTCGCGGCGGCTGATGGGGGCGTGAGGCGGATGCGGACAGCCAGACGCGAAAAACGCGAAATCACATTTTGATAGCTGCTTGCGCACGTCACGAAAGCTTTTCAGATAGGAAAGAATCTGAAATCGTTTGACAGCAAGCGCAAGCAGCTCCCTTTTTGATAGAACCCTGTCGGTCATGAATTCTTCTTCACCCCAAACCACCCAAACCGCCCGCGCCGACCACATCGCCATCGTCGGCGCCACCTCTGCCATTGCCGAGCACTGCGCGCGCCTGTGGGCCATGCGCCAGCCCGCGCGCATCACCCTCATCGGGCGCGACGTGGCGCGGCTCGAACGCATCGCCGCCGATCTGGCCGTGCGCGCGCCCAAGGCCCACATCGGCGTGCTGCCCCAGGGCGACGCGACCGACCCGCAGGCCATTGACGACGTCGTGGCGCGCGCCGCCGCCGACGTACCGGTGGACATCGCCCTCATCGCCCACGGCCTGCTGCCCGACCAGGCCCGCTGCCAGCAAGACCTGGGCACCAACGCCCAGGCGCTGGCACTCAACGGCGCCTCGCCCGCGCTCTACGCCGAAGCCTTTGTGCAGCGCATGCAGCCAGCCGGGCGCGGCACCGTGGCCGTCATCGGTTCGGTGGCAGGCGACCGGGGGCGCAAATCCAACTACGTGTATGGCGCGGCCAAGGCGCTGGTGGCGCGCTACATGCAAGGGCTGCAACACCGCCTGGCGCTTGAAAACAGCCCCGTGCGCGCCGTGCTCATCCAGCCCGGCCCCACCGACACGCCCATGACCGCGCACCTCAAAGCCCAAGGCGCGCGCCTGGCCCCCGTCGAAGGCGTGGCCCAGGCCATCGTGCGCGCCATCGACCGCGGCCAGCCCGTGGTCTACGTGCCGGGCAAGTGGGCGCTCGTCATGTTCGTCATCCGTCACCTGCCGCGCTTCGTGTTCCACAAGATGGACATATAATCGAAGGTTTTGCCGACAACATCCACAGACACCTCAAGGAACACACACCATGGCCGCTGGAAAGCCCAAGAAAAAGAACCCCCGCCTGGCATCGGGCCGCAAACGCGCCCGCCAGAACATTCAACTGAACGCCGCGAACACCTCGCTGCGCTCCAAATACCGCACCACGGTGAAGAACGTCGAGAAAGCCGTGCAAGCGGGCGACCTCGACAAGGCCAAGGCCGCCTTCGCCACCATGCAATCGGTGGTGGACACGGTGGCCGACAAGGGCATCTTCCACAAGAACAAGGCCGCACGCGACAAGAGCCGCCTGTCCGCCAAGGTCAAGGGCCTGGCCCAGGCCGCCGCCTGACGCACACACGTCAGGCAAGCCCGGTGGCACACACGCAGGCACCGCCTGCCGCCACCGCCGTTTGATTCGGGTGCGCTGTCGGCAAAACACACATCCGCAAAAAAACCGCCTTCGGGCGGTTTTTTTCGTTGGGCGTTTGGCGTTTGGCGTTGAGGGTTGAGCGTGAATACCGAGGGCAGCCTGGCATTCACGCTCAACCCCATAGGCGCCAACCCAGGAAGCATGCGCCCTCATTCAACCCCGTCATTCCCGCGCAGGCGGGAATCCATCGTGGGCGCAGGCACTGAGGCTGGATGCCCGCCTGCGCGGGAATGACGGGGAAATGTGTGGCCGCGCTTCCCTCAAGTTAGCGCCTATGCGCTCAAGCCCCAACGCTCAACGCTCAACCTCTCCCATCACTTCGAGTTCGTTGTCGCGCGCAAAACCCATCACGAAGTCCCAGGCCATGGGCTCGTGCGCGTGCAGGGCGCGGTTGACCACCACGCACTTCACCCCGTCCACGGCCTTGGGCACACACCAAGGCGAATAGCCGATGTGCGCGCCCTGCCGCGCACCGCCGCCGGGGCGGAACTGCGCCATCACGCCGGCCAGGCGCTCGGCCCAGTCGCTGGGGCGAAAAGGGCGGCCTTCGCGCGTGATGCCCTTGATGACGACTTCGCTGCTGGTGGGGGTGACGGCCATGGGGTGAGGGGTGCTGGGGCGCGCAAAGACAGGCTTGAACGCCTGTGCAAGTGCTGCTGCGGTGCAACAAGAATTCTATCTGCCGCCAGCCCTGATGCGGCCTGCGCCCCCCGCGCCAGCGCATCACAGCCATGCCCAGAATGCATCGATCCGCCCGACGCCACGCCCTAGAATGCATCTTCAACGGGCCACATCGGCCCCATTCTTTTTTCCACGACTTGCGCCAAAAGGAACAGCCCCAAGGCATCGCCAGGTGCCGAACGGGTCAAACCAAGCCGGATGGCGCAAGCCCCATTTCCATTCGCGACCAAGGAGCCCCGCCGTGAGCGCATCCACCCCCGCCGCCTCGCCCCACGTGATGAACACCTACGCGCGCCTGCCCATCGCCATCGCGCGCGGCCAGGGCTGCCACGTGTGGGACGTGAACGGCAAGCGCTATCTGGACGGCCTGGGCGGCATCGCCGTCAACACGCTGGGCCACGCCCACCCCAAGCTCACCGCCGCGCTGCAAGAGCAGGTCGCCACGCTCATTCATTGCAGCAACTACTACCACGTGCCGCTGCAAGAGCAACTGGCCGCGCAACTGGTCGAGCGCTCGGGCATGACCAACGTGTTCTTCTGCAACTCTGGGCTGGAGGCCAACGAGGCCGCGCTGAAACTGGCGCGCAAATTCGGCCACGACAAGGGCATCACCCGCCCGCAGATCGTCGTCTATGAAAAAGCCTTCCACGGCCGCAGCATCGCCACCCTCAGCGCCACCGGCAACCCCAAGATCCAGAAAGGCTTCGAGCCGCTGGTCGACGGCTTCATCCGCGTGCCGATGAACGACATCGACGCCCTTCGAGCCGCCACCGAAGGCAACCCCGACGTGGTGGCCGTGTTCTTCGAGACCATTCAGGGCGAAGGCGGCATCAACCCCGCCCGCGCCGACTACCTGAAGCAAGTGCGCGCCCTCTGCGACGAGCGCGACTGGCTGCTGATGATCGACGAAGTGCAGTGCGGCATGGGCCGCACCGGCAAGTGGTTCGCCCACCAGTGGGCCGGCATCGTGCCCGACGTCATGCCGCTGGCCAAGGGCCTGGGTTCGGGCGTGCCCATCGGCGCGGTGGTGGCGGGGCCGAAAGCCGCGGGCATCTTCCAGCCCGGCAACCACGGCACCACCTTTGGCGGCAACCCGCTGGCCATGCGCGCGGGCGTCGAGACCATCCGCATCATGGAAGAAGAGCAGCTGCTGCACAACGCCGCCACCGTGGGCGCGCACCTGAAAGCCGCGCTGCAAAAAGCCCTGGCCGGCAACCCCGGCGTGAAAGACATTCGCGGCCAGGGCCTGATGCTGGGCATCGAACTCGCCCGCCCCTGCGGCGTGCTGCTGCAACGCGCCGCAGACGCCGGCCTCTTGATGAGCGTCACCGCCGACAGCGTGATCCGTCTCGTGCCCCCGCTCACCCTCAGCCAGGCGCAGGCCGACGACATCGTCGCCATCCTCGTGCCGCTGATCGAAGCCTTTTTGAAAGAAGCTGCTTAAATGACCGCGCCCATCAAGCACTACCTGCAATTTGCCGACTTCACCTCAGGCGAATACGCCTACCTCTTCGAGCGCGCCGCCCTCATCAAGCGCAAGTTCAAGGTCTATGAAGAACACCGCACGCTGAAAGACCGCACGCTGGCCCTCATCTTCGAAAAAGCCAGCACGCGCACCCGCGTCAGCTTCGAAGCCGGCATGTACCAGCTGGGCGGCAGCGTCGTCAACCTCACCAGTGGCGACAGCCAGCTGGGCCGCAGCGAGCCGATCGAAGACACCGCGCGCGTCATCAGCCGCATGGTCGACATCGTGATGATCCGCACCTTCGAGCAAGCGCGCATCGACCAGTTCGCCGCGCACTCGCGCGTGCCCGTCATCAACGGCCTGACCAACGAATACCACCCCTGCCAGATCCTGGCCGACATCTTCACCTTCATCGAGCACCGCGGCCCCATCGCCGGCAAAACCGTGGCCTGGATCGGCGACGGCAACAACATGGCCAACACCTGGGCGCAAGCCGCCGCCCTGCTCGGCTTCACCCTGCGCGTGTCCACCCCGCGCGGCTACGAAGTCGATTCGCAACTGGCCGCACTGGACGGCAACGGCGACGGCAAGGGCTGGCAGAACTTTGCCGACCCGCACAAAGCCTGCGAAGGCGCCGACCTGGTCACCACCGACGTGTGGACGAGCATGGGCTACGAGGCCGAAAACGAAGCCCGCCGCAAGGCCTTTGCCAACTGGTGCGTCGACGCCGAGATGATGGCCGCCGCCAGACCCGACGCGCTGTTCATGCACTGCCTGCCCGCGCACCGTGGCGAGGAAGTCACCGCCGACGTCATCGACGGCCCGCAGTCCGTGGTATGGGACGAGGCCGAAAACCGCATGCACGTGCAGAAGGCGCTGATGGAATACCTGCTGCGCGGGCGGCATCCTTGACTTCTTAAAAACATGAGCTGCTTGCGCAGAAATACAGTTACTTCATATTGTTTTCAATCTGAAATCGTTTTAAAACGTACGCAAACAGCTCACTTTTTATGCAAAAACTCAGTCACCTCTTGCTCCCTCCCCCGCTGGGGGAGGGCCGGGGTGGGGGCCAACCACGGTGAACTTATCGAA
>JAUNTQ010000024.1:0-364 GCA_030538605.1 Pseudomonadota bacterium | reverse complement strand
CGGCCCCCCCCGCGGGGGGGGGGGGGGGGGGGGGGGCCCCCCAACCACGGTGAACTTGTCGAAGGTGGCCAGCCCCCATCCCGACCTTCCCCCCGCCTCGCAGGCTGGGTAGAGTCGAAGGCGAAACCCAGCCATCTCGCAAGCCAGTTTGCCGGGTTTCGCCTTCGGCTCTACCCAGCCTACAAAGAGGTGTGCATGCACAAACCCCCAGCGGGGGAAAGAGCCGCAACACATGCACCACCCCACCCCCACGCATAAAATTTCCCTTCTCCCCCCTCGCCAGAAGACCCCCACATGACCGCACGCACGCTCTACGACAAGCTCTGGGACGACCACGTCGTCCACACCGAAGCCGACGGCACCG
>JAUNTQ010000142.1:3796-5674 GCA_030538605.1 Pseudomonadota bacterium | reverse complement strand
TTGAGCACCACCACGGCCTTGATGAGCATGCCGCGCTCGTCGTCGGGGCGGCCCACCACGCCGCATTCGGCCACGGCGGGGTGGGTGAGCAGGCAGTCTTCCACCTCGGGGCCGCCCACGTTGTAGCCTGCGGTGATGATCATGTCGTCGTCGCGCGCCTGGTAGTGGAAGTAGCCGTCTTCGTCTTGCACGAAGGCGTCGCCCGGGTGGTTCCAGCCGCCTTGCACGTACCTGGCCTGGCGCGCGTCGCCCATGTAGCGGCAGCCGGTGGGGCCGATGACGGCGAGCTTGCCCACGCTGCCGCGCGGCACTTCGCGGCCTTCGTCGTCCACCACCTTGGCCTGGTAGCCGGGCACCACCTGCCCGATGGCACCGGCGCGCACGTTGTCGCCCGCAGCCGAAATGAAGATGTGGAACATCTCGGTGGCACCGATGCCGTCGGTCATCTCGATGCCGGTGGCGGCTTTCCACAACTGGCGCGTGGCGTCGGGCAGGGCTTCGCCCGCGCTCACGCAGGTGCGCAGCGTGGGGATGCCGATGGCCTGCGCGTGCGGGGCCATCTGGCGGTAGAAGGTGGGCGCGGTGTAGCAGGTGGTGACGCCCGCTTCGCGCATCTGGCGCACCATGGTTTCGGGCTTGTAGGGCACGTCGGGGTAATAGATGCTGGCACCCGCCCCCATGGGAAACAGCAGCAGGCCGCCCAGGCCAAAGGTGAAGGCCAAGGGCGGCGAGCCGGTGACCACATCGTCGGGCGTGGCGCGCAGCACATGGCGCGGCCATGCTTCGCACGCGGCCAGCACGTCGCGATGGGTGTGGACCACGGCCTTGGGCAAGCCGGTGGTGCCGCTGGTGAAGGCCAGCAGCGCCACGTCGTCCGCCGCCGTGGGGCAGGCGGTGAAGGTGGGCGGCTGGCGCGCGGCCAATGCGCCCAGGTCTTGCGGGTCATCAGCCGCGCCAAAGCACAGGACGTGACGCAGCACGCTGGCATGCACCGCTTGCGCCTGCGCCAGATCGGGCAGCAGCCTGGCCTCGCAAATGGCAGCCACGGGCTGCGCCTTGTCGATCACCTTGCTCAGCTCGGCGGCGCGCAGCAGCGGCATGGTGGCCACCGCCACCAGCCCGGCCTTCACCACCGCCAGCCACGCCAGCGCCATGCCGATGGAGTTGCCCCCGCGCAGCAGCACGCGGTTGCCGGGTTGCAGCTTCAGCTCATGGATCAGGTGGCCCGCGATGCGGTCGACACGCTCGCGTACTTCGGCGTAGGTCAGCGTCAAGGTGGGCGAGCGCAGCAAGGGCCGGTCGGCCCAGCCGCGCGCGGCAGCGCCATCGAGCAGGCGCTCGACCAGGTTGACCTGATCGGGGATGCGCAGCTCGGGCAGGTCGTAACGCAGCTCGGGCCACTGATCGCGCGGCGGCAGGCGGTCGTGGACGAAGCGGTCGGTCTGGGCGCTGGAAGTGGTCATGGGTTGATGCGTTGAGGTGGGCTAATGCACTGAGTAGCGAAGAGCGTGAAAAAGATAAATTCAAAAAATTCCTTTTGTCCGACAAGCGCTATTGATTCGCAAGCACTCGACCGGAACGCACTTGCCTGCACCGTCATTCCCGCGCAGGCGGGAATCCAGCCTCCGCGCTGGTTCAGACGCTGGATTCCCGCCTGCGCGGGAATGACAAATTTTTCAAGTTGCTTGTTTTCGGAGCAACATGTGCTTCATTCGCTATCGCTTTGTATGCATTTTTGCGTCCTTCGCGTCCGGCAGTTCGGGCTTCGCGCAGCTCACCCCAACATCGCCTTGCCGATGATGAGCTGCTGCACTTCGGTGGCACCTTCGTAGATGCGCAGGCTGCGGATGTCGCGGTAGAGCGATTCGACCTTGGCAC
>JAUNTQ010000142.1:0-3696 GCA_030538605.1 Pseudomonadota bacterium | reverse complement strand
CCTTCGTAGATGCGCAGGCTGCGGATGTCGCGGTAGAGCGATTCGACCTTGGCACCGACTTCGACGCCGCGCCCACCGTGCATTTGCAGGGCCATGTCGATCACGCGCTGGGCGTTCTCGGTGGCGGTCATCTTGGCCATGGCGGCGGCCACGCTGCGCTCTTTCATCGAGCCCTGCTGCGTGTCGCGCATCCACGCGGCGCGGTAGGTGAGCAGCGCGCCGGCATCGATCAGCGCGGCCATCTCGCCCAGCCTGGCTTGCGTCAGTTGAAAGTCGGCCAGCGTGTGGCCGAACATGGGGCGCTGGCGGGCGTGGGCCACGGCTTCGGCCAGCGCGCGGCGCGCCATGCCCAGCGCGGCACCGGCCACGCTGGCGCGGAAGATGTCCAGCGTCTGCATGGCCAGCTTGAAGCCTCCGTTCACCTCGCCCAGCGGCGCATCGCCCACCACGGCGCAGTCGCGCAATTGCAGCGTGGCCAGCGGGTGCGGTGCCATGACGTGGATGTGCTCACTGTCATCCAGCCCCGGCGCGCCCTTGTCGACGATGAAGGCGGTGATGCCGCGGCTGCCGGATTGGGGGTCGGTCTTGGCGAAGACGCAATAGAAGTCGGCGATGCCGCCGTTGCTGATCCAGGTCTTGGTGCCGGTCAGGTGCCAGCCTGTTGAATTTGAATCATTCTGGCCTGTAGCGCCCGCCCCACCTGCGCAAGCAGCTATTGTTTTCATTGCAGCCACATCAGAGCCTGCATCGGGTTCTGACAAGGCGAAGGCCGCGATCTTCTCGCCACGCGCCACCGCCGGCAGATACGCCGCCTGCTGCGCCGCCGTGCCACCGAGCGAAATGGCGCCGCTGCCCAGCCCCTGCATGGCAAAGGCAAAGTCGGCCAGCGGCGAGTGAAATGCCAGCGTTTCGCGCAGCACCACCAGCGCGCGCGAGTCCAGCGCGGGCAGCGCGCCGCCGTGTTCAGCAGCCACGCAATAGCGCAGCCAGCCGTCATTCCCCAAGCGCCGCACCCAGTCGCGGCAAGCGGCGCGGTCGTCGCGCTCGTCCACGTCTTGCGCGGCAGCCCATGCGGGCAGGCGCTGGGCGATGTCGCGGTGGGCGGTGTCAAAGAAGGGCAATGAAAGGTGAGCGGTGGATGCAATCATGGGTAACTCAGTGGGCACGGTGAACCAAGGACAAGCTGCCTTCACCGCAGAGGCGCAGAGAACGCAGAGTTTTCCGCAGAGGAAATACAGATGAAATCCTCTCTGCGAGCCTCTGCGTTCTCTGCGCCTCTGCGGTGAATGTCTTCATTCAATCCCCCCCGAACACCGGCTTCCGCCTGGCCGCAAACGCCTCATACGCACGCTTGAAGTCTTGCGTCTGCATGCAGATGGCCTGGGCCTGGGCTTCGGCTTCGATGGCCTGGTCGATGGTCATGGCCCATTCCTGGCTGAGCATGGTCTTGGTCATGCCATGGGCGAAGGTGGGGCCGGCAGCCAGCTCGGCGGCCATGGCTTGGGCTTGGGCCAGCAGCGCGTCGCCGCCGTGCAGGGCGTTGAAAAAGCCCCAGGCCAAGCCTTCTTGCGCCGTCATGGCGCGGCCCGTGAACAGCAGCTCGCTGGCGCGGCCCTGGCCGATCACGCGCGGCAGCAGGGCGCACGCGCCCATGTCGGCACCGGCCAGGCCCACGCGGGTGAAGAGAAAAGCCGTCTTGGTGCGCTCGGTGCCGTAGCGCAGGTCGCAGGCCAGCGCCATCATGGCGCCCGCACCGGCGCACACGCCGTCGATGGCACCCACGACGGGCTGCGGGCAGCCGCGCATGGCTTTCACCAGATCGCCCGTCATGCGGGTGAAGGCCAGCAGCTCGGGCATGGTCATGCGGGTGAGCGGGCCGATGATGTCGTGCACGTCGCCGCCCGAGCAGAAGTTGCCGCCCTCGCCTGCCACCACCACCACTTTCACGTCGGTGGCGTAGCGCAGGCTGTTGAACACGTCGCGCAGCTCGCCGTAGCTTTCGAAGGTGAGCGGGTTCTTGCGCTCGGGGCGGTTGAGCGTGACGGTGGCCACGCCGGCGGCGTCGCACTGCCAGTGAAAGTGCTGCGCCTGGTAGGCGGCGCGCGCGCTGAACTGCGCTCGCATGGGGTTGGTGGCAGAGATGTTGTGGTTCATGCGGTTTCCAGAAGGTAGTGGTGCTTGACCTTGCCCAGCAGGCTGTGCAGGTGCTGAAGATCGCGCGCCCCGAGGCCCGCGAAGGCTTGCGCCACCCAGGCGTCGTGCGCCTGGGCCATGACGTTGAACTGCTTGCGGCCTTTGGGCGTCAGCCGCACGCGGTAGGCGCGGCGGTCGCCCTCGACGTCCTGGCGCTCCACCAGTCCTTCGGCCTCAAGCTGGTCGGTGATGCCGGTGACGTTGCCGCCCGTGACCATCAGCCGGCGCGACAGCTCGTTCATGCGCAGCCCCTCGGGCGTGCGCTCCAGCTGCGCCATCAAGTCGAAGCGCGGCAGCGTGGTGTCAAAGCGCTCGCGCAGCTGCGCGCGGATGTCGCGCTCGACGAGTTGCGTGCAGGTGAGCAGGCGCAGCCACAGGCGCAGCGCATCGGGGTGTTCGGCGGTGGCGCGGGCTTCGAGGTCCACCGCCTCACTCCACCGGCGCGGGGCGCTGGGCCGCAGTGTCGGCCTGCGTTTGCAGGGCTTTTTGCTTTTCCGCTTCGCGGTAAAGCTGGTCGCGCCCGCTCAGGTAAGGCAGCGGCCAGGTGACGGCGCGGCTTTGCAGCCTGGCGGCTTCGTGCAGCGTCCAGGCCGCATCGGCCAGGTGCGGGCGGCCCACGGCGCACAGGTCGGCTCGGCCTGCCGCGATGATGCTGTTGGCGTGGTCGGCCTCGGAGATCGCGCCCACGGCCAGGGTGGCGATGCCGACTTCGTTGCGGATGCGGTCGGCAAACGGGGTCTGGTACATGCGGCCATACACCGGCTGGGCGGCGCGCGTGGTTTGGCCGCTGCTGACGTCGATCACGTCGCAACCTGCAGTCTTGAACAGCGTGCCGATGCGCACGGCGTCGTCGGGCGTGAGGCCGCCGGGTGCCCAGTCGTGGGCGGAGATGCGCACGCTCATGGGCTTGTCTTGCGGCCAAGCGGCGCGCATGGCGGTGAACACTTCGAGCGGATAGCGGCAGCGGTTTTGCAGGCTGCCGCCGTAGTCGTCGCTGCGCTGGTTGGTGAGCGGGCTGATGAAGGACGACAGCAGGTAGCCGTGCGCGCAGTGCAGCTCCAGCCAGTCGAAGCCAGCCGCAGCGGCGCGGTGCGTGGCGGCGACGAAGGCGTCGCGCAGTGCGTCCATGTCGGCACGGGTGAGCGGCTGCGGGGTCTGGTTCTGCTCGCCGTAGGGCACGGCGCTGGCGGCCAGCAGGGGCCAGTTGCCTTGGGGCAGCGGCTCGTCCATCTGCTGCCAGCCGAGCTGGGTAGAGCCCTTGGGGCCGCTGTGGCCCAACTGAATGCCAATGGCCGCGTCGCTTTGCGCGTGAAAGAAATCGACGATGCGCTTGAACGCGGCCTGCTGCGCGTCGTTGTAAAGGCCGGGGCAGCCGGGGGTGATGCGGCCTTCGGGCGTGGGGCTGGTCATTTCGACCATGGTCATGGCCGCGCCGCCCACGGCGCGCGCGCCCAGGTGCATCAAATGCCAGTCGCCCACCACGCCGTCTTGCGCGCTGTATTG